>JBAUIP010000571.1:0-12185 GCA_049683055.1 Pricia sp. | reverse complement strand
TCAGCTGCTTTTCTTCCTCGTCCGAGAATTTTAGGATGCCGTCTTCTGCGGTTACGGCCTTTTCGAGCTGTACAAAGGGGATACCTTTTTTAAAGGTCTCGATCTGGTCGTTCACTTTGCTTTCGGGGATTCCCTTTTCGGAGAGTTGTTTTAGGTCGTTTTTCGTCAATGTCATGGCTTCAAATTCAAGTTCAGGTTTAAGTTCAAGCGCAAGTTCAAATTTAGGAGGGGGGTTCCAGCATCCTATCGATTGCCGATACGGCCCTTTTCAACCGCGCTTTTCTATCGCCTTTCAATATAATAAAATTCCGGTCATATTTTTCAAGGGTTTCCTTGAAATAGGCGAACATTTTTTCCCGTTCTTCGGGCTTATCCCTTAAATCGTCACCGACCCATGGTGTATCGATATAGGTCAACAGGTACAGGTCGTATGAATTTTGTAGAGCGTACTTTTCCAACAGCGGATTGCAATGCCCAACGTAATAGGCTTCGGAATATACTTTGGTTTCGAGCAAATCGGTGTCGCAGACAAGAATTTTTGTAGCTTTTTCGGTGAGTTCGTTCTCCAACCGCATCTGTCCTATGGCAATGGGCAGCAAATCTTTCGGCTCGCAGGTCTTACGTTCATCGTTCCACTTTCTTTGAAGGTATTCCCGGGCATATTCCGGCACCCAGACCGTGTTGTAATGCCGGGCCAGTTGCTCTGAGAGCGTTGACTTTCCAGTGGATTCCGGGCCGAACAATACTACTTTAATAAGGTCTGAGGGCTTTTGTTCAAGCTTTTCTTCCATGCGAGGTATCCGAAAACGGCGATTATCGTCAATATGAAATACAAAATTGTGCTAAATATAAGTCCTTTATACAAATAGAGGGGAACGGTTATAATATCGCCGATAATCCAATAAACCCAATTTTCCAGTTTCTTTTTGGCCATCAACCACATCCCGACGAAAAAGATGGCCGTTGTCAGGGTGTCGACGTAGGCCGTCCAATTGTTGAACTTGTCGAAAATTAGATAAATAACGCAGACGGAAACAATGGTAGCCAGAAATAGTATGGCGGACTGTTTTTTTTCTTTGGATGTTGTTTTGGTAATAGGGATATAATGGGTTTCATCTACCTTTCTTGTCCACGTATACCAACCAACAATACTCATAACAAAGTAGTACGCATTGATCAGCATATCGCCCAATAGACCATAAACGAGCAAGATATATACGCCAATACCGGTACCTATTATTCCGGTCGGAAAAACCAGGATATTTTCGCGTTTGGAATAGATTACACTTAACAGTGCGAACAGTACGCTGAGAAGTTCTAGCACCACCAAATGGGTCGCAGTGCCTTCATACTGAGCAAATATCCAATCAAAAACTTCGTTCACACCAATAAGATATTGGTTATCATACAGTTGGTCAGCTTGAACATCTAATCAAAAATTTGGCTCATACCCGCTGCGGTCCGATTTGACGATTTTTAGGAAGAGCAGCCCCTTGTCCATCAGCTCGAAGGCGGTTTTGATCTCTTGGTTCAGCACCGCCATGACGGCGTCATAATCGCCGTACACTTGGGTGCTAAGGGGATTCTCCAAAACCGTCAGTCCCGATGCGCGCAGTTTTTTGATAAATTTGATGATATGCTCCTCGAAATCGTTCTGGAGCGGGGAGAAAGTAAGTTCTACGGAAATATTCATTTTTTCAGATATGAAAATCGTTATTCAAGGTAGCGAATATAAGTAGAAATGGACAACGGCAATTGAAAATGGATAACTTCTGACCTTTCAAGTTTACAACGGCAGAAAAATTATTTATCCGGTTCTAGGATATTGAATTTGTACAAACCACTAGAAAGTAGTAACTTGAATCAAAGTTCCCCCATTAATAGGATGAAATTACCCCCAATTTATCTGGCAGAAGATGATGTAGACGACCGTGAATTGTTCGTTGAGGCTATTTCTGATCTAGGAATTAAAATCGAGATCCGTCAATTTGAAAACGGAATAGACTTGATGGATGCCTTGTTTACGACGGATATTTTACCAAGAATCATATTTCTCGACTTAAGAATGCCGCTCATGAGCGGTTTCGAGTGTTTGACCGATATAAGGAACTTTAGAAAATTTAACGGCATCCATGTAATCGTATATTCAGCGGCCTACCACGAGCGTGAGGTAAGACAATTGCGAAACGATGGCGCCAACGGATATCTGCAAAAACCTAGCTCGTATGCCGACTTGAAATCATTATTATATCAGATTGTGGTACGGTCCATCGATTCCAACAAAAGCCAACAATCAAAAACATTCAAGTTTTTATCCAAGTCCTAACTTAACGGCACTAAGTGCGGCATTCGAAAGAATTTAGATAGAATATCAGTGTGCAGTTATAAAGTTTCGTTCTTTATAGCATAGACACACGTAAATTCCTCAAACTCCAAGAACTTGATATCATATGACGACTCGTCTCCGTGGTATAGAATCTCCGCCGTTGTACCCTCGTCCTCGAACGAAAAATCCCGCACATCGATATGGTGCAGAAAGCTGAGTCCGGGTTCGGCGTAAATCTTATAGAGGGACTCCTTGGCGCCCCAGACCAGTGTCAGTTTTCGGATGAGGGCATCCCTGTTCGCGATGGTGCTGTATTCTTCAAGGGGAGTGAATTTGTGGGCAATGCGCAGTATTTTTTCCCGCTGTTTTTCGATATCGATTCCTACTTCCTTATCGGAGCTGATAATAATGCCCGTAAAATGATTGGAATGCGTGATGGAAATTTTTTTGCCATCCTTTAGGTGCGGTTTTCCCGCGTTGTCGTAGTACAGATCTTTATCCTCATAACCGGCTTCCGCCATCAAATGCCTGATGCTCAAAAACGCCCGCCGGTGGAGTTCGGATCTCATTCCGTCCATCCTTTTTTGACAATGGGGCGTTAAAGTTATCCCATCGGATAGCGCATCCTCCGATTCGGTGACCTGCCAGAGATAGGCCTTAATCGAGGGGTTGACCGTTAATGTATTGTAAAGGGGCATCCCGTTGTATCTGATTTTGTTAACTTTGGCACTATTAGGATGATTGTAAAACCATTCTTATTAAATAGGATAGAAACGAAAGTAAAAAATAAAAAGAATATGGAAACCAAAACTGTTGCATTTGAGCCCTATAAAGTGAAGGATATCGCCTTGGCGGATTGGGGAAGGAAGGAAATCGAACTGGCCGAGGCTGAAATGCCGGGCCTAATGTCCTTGCGCGAGGAATACGGAAACGAGCAGCCCTTAAAAGGCGCACGTATTGCAGGATGCCTTCATATGACCATCCAGACCGCCGTACTGATCGAGACCTTGGTCGCCCTGGGCGCCGAGGTGACTTGGAGTTCCTGTAACATTTTTTCTACCCAAGACCATGCCGCTGCAGCGATTGCCGCCGCGGGAATTCCGGTTTACGCTTGGAAAGGTATGACGGAAGAGGAATTCAACTGGTGTATCGAGCAGACCTTGTTTTTCGGGGAAGACCGGGAGCCGCTGAATATGATTTTGGATGATGGTGGCGACCTGACCAACATGGTGCTGGACCAATATCCTGAATTGGCTGCCGATATCAAGGGCCTCTCCGAGGAGACCACCACAGGGGTACACCGCCTCTACGAGCGGATGAAAAAAGGTACCCTGCCGATGCCCGCCATCAACGTGAACGATTCCGTTACCAAGTCGAAATTCGACAATAAATTCGGCTGCCGCGAGAGCGCGGTCGACGCCATTCGCCGCGCCACCGATACCATGCTCGCCGGAAAAAAAGTAGTTGTCTGTGGTTATGGCGATGTTGGAAAAGGAACGGCCGCGTCCTTTAAGGGAGCCGGTGCCATCATCACCGTCACCGAAATCGACCCCATCTGCGCCCTACAGGCCTGTATGGATGGTTTCGAGGTCAAAAAACTGGAAAACGTGGTCGAAAAAGCCGATATCGTCATCACCACGACCGGAAACAAAGACATTATCCGCGCCGAACATTTCAAGGCGATGAGAGATAAGGTCATCGTCTGCAACATCGGCCACTTCGACAACGAAATCGACATGGCTTGGCTCAACGGGAATTTCGGCGACACTAAAGATGAAATTAAGCCCCAAGTGGACAAATACACCATCGACGGCAAGGACATCATTGTGCTTGCCGAAGGCCGCTTGGTCAATTTGGGATGTGCCACCGGCCACCCCAGTTTCGTTATGAGCAACTCGTTCACGAACCAGACCCTCGCCCAGATCGAGCTCTGGAAGAACAGCGACAACTACGACAATGAAGTTTATATGTTGCCCAAGCACCTCGATGAAAAAGTAGCCGAGCTACACCTATCCCGTTTGGGAGCCGAGTTGACCGAACTTAAGCCCGACCAGGCCGAGTACATCGGGGTCGAAGTAAAAGGACCTTACAAGCCGGAGTATTACAGGTACTAGACTTGAGCAGTGAGTACTGCCCGAAGCAGTATAAGATTATAAAACACCCCCTGCTGGCAACAGTCCGGGGGTGTTTTTTGTGTTGTTTATTAGGAGACTTACTTTCCCTTTTTCCAGACTTCCAAAGCCTCGTCCCTAAGCAATTGGATCATTCTGAACTCCGAACGTCGCAATTCGGCATTCATTTCGAAGTAGGACTTTGAATACACGTATCCAAATTCCCGCGCATCCTCAGCGGAAGCTCCATAATAGATTTTTTTGAAGTCCGCCCAGTGGCAGGCGCCGAGACACATCATACAAGGCTCGCAACTTGTATAGAGAACACAGGTCTTCAGATTTTCCCTTCCTATTTTGGAACAAGCGATTTGAATCGCACGTAATTCCGCATGCTGCGTCAGGTCGTCGTCGCCTTTTACCAAATTATGTACATTGCATATTAATTCGCCGTTTTTCGCGATTACCGCTCCGAAAGCACCGCCATTGGACGCATCCCTACCCTCTTTGGCTTTGTTTATGGCCATTCGCATATAGTCTTTGTCAGTTTTCATGATTTTCTAGGTTAAGCGATTATGGAACAATGTTATAACTGCAATATGGGGCAAGGTGATACAGGCCGAGATGACGATGATATATTCAAGGAATACGGGGCGATATTCGGAGAACAGGAGCAAGGCCAACGCCGATAGTACGGATATCACGTAAATCGGACCGGCATCTGTCAGGTATTCTTTCAGTCCGTATGCCTTTTGATGGTGGCGAATGCCCTTGATCTGGCTTATAATGGAGGGGATGCTATGCCAAAAAACGAAGAACAGGGTAAAACTGGCCAAAAGATCTAATGCCTCGAAGGCGAAAAAAAACAGAATCAGTTCCGACTGAATTCTGAGCAGATCCAGAACCTTGACCTTCCTCAGGCAACACATTCCAAACAACAGCGTGAATTGGCCGATGGCTGCTGGAACAAGCAGTGACAACACCAAATTCTCGGACAAGGATTCCAAGCCGAAACGGATTACTATATCGCTCAGTTCCTGCCAATTTCCATAGAAAATCGCCAAAAAAATAAAACTGCCATAGAAAAAACTCCAAAGCAATTTCAACGGACTCGTTTGCGGGAAAAGTCCTTGTGATGACTCCTCTCCGAAATGGTAGGCGCTGTAGGCGACAAACACCAGTAACATTAAGGCACTGTTGGCAAGGTATAGACCATAAACGAGCAATGCCAAAGCGAAATAACCAATGAAGCCGGATATCGGCTTCCGTCCGTTGAATCGGTTCTGCAATCGTTGCAGAAGAATATCGTTCGAGCCATGGAGAATTCCGAAAACAAGAATAAGTACCAGACTGACCGTAGTCATTTCAGCGGACGCCAATGAAACCTGTGTAGTCACGCACCACAGCGAAAATAGCGCCAAGAGAGCGAAGAGTACTTTTCGGTATTTATTACTGTAGTACTGGGTCATGACTTAAGATTGTTCCTATATTGATATCCACTTCCCTTTTTGCATCCTTTTTTATGCGCTTAAGGGAGTGGGCCAGAACTTTGGGCAGTAAATAATCATCTTTCATGTACCGATGCATTTCAAGATAGCTGTCCCGCAACAGCAACTGATTTTCGAGTCTGCGAAGCACAAGGTTTCCCTTTTTATTTTGGACCCATTTCGAGTCGCCCGTGCCGTTAATCCTGATAATGAAGAGTTGGGTGAGGTAATCGATACAAGTCTTGGATGTTGCCGGGTCGTTAATGGCCGGCGACGATGCCTTGATGGCCACCTCAACTAGATGTTTGAAACCGATTTCAGCTACATCCAAGGGAACCTCGTGATCGATTGCAAATATTCGCCGAAGTTTTTTTTCCGATTTGGCCTCGATCGGCGCATCGGTTTTCAGGAGTTTATCGCTAGTCTGTAAAAAAGTGCCGGGAATCTTTTCTATTCGCATCCTGATATCCCTTTTATCGACAAATTTTTCCAACCGGCCTATATTGTATCCGTGCAAGTGCCCTATTTTTTCCATCCCAAATTCATGCTCGAAGTCCGTATCCCCATCGGCATCCACGAAATCAATCAAATATTTCGATTGCTGCAACAATGAATTCTTAGTACGCACGAACACATCCTCTAAAATGTAATTGATATGGATGCTCTGGGAAACACTGTGGATAAAATAGATGAACAGGAACACGCAACAAATGGTAAAAAAGATACCGATTGATGCGGCTATGCCCGGAAAATAGTCGTCGTTCACATTGTTCAGTTCCAAGGAAAGCACGAGGCAATACACGATGGTTCCGCTGGTAAAACCGAGAATAAGCTGATGGTGCTTTTCGGAGAGCAGCATCGGCACCAAGCGAGGGGAATAGTTGTTGATATTACGGTTCAGCACGTTCATCACCATGGTATAGCTAAAGATGGTCAAGGTAAAGATTCCTCCGATAATCCATGAGAAAATGGACTGTATATCTTCTTTCTTATCGATTACGAAATACCGGGACCAAGTGGTTCGGGAATAGTCGAACTCCAGAAATGACAACAAAATCGCCAAAAACAAAAAGCATAGCGCCATGACCGAAGGTACCAGCGCAATGCTCTTCAAAATTCTTTTAATGACCGATAAAACCATGCTAGTCCACCCTAGAGTCCAAGCCGATTCGGCCCAGTGCCTGCTGAGCTGGCACGTATCCTATGGCGGCGGATTGGTGGACCGCGACGTAGGTAATCATCAGTCCGTAGATAACCTTTGATGAAATATCGGCTACGGTAAACAGCAGCTGCCTTAGCACTACACCATCGGCATTGTTCATAAACGCAGGCACTAAGTAGGCGATGGGATAAAGTGTCCAAGCGAACATCATCAGCCAAAAGATTTTCATTACGGTCGGCGAAGTATTGCCCAACAGGGTCGATTTGGCCTTTGAGATGCTGGTGCCTACGATAAAGTTCATTATGACGAAAAAGACGGTACTTATACCACCCCAAACATAGAGATTGGTCATATCGGATACCTCATACAGCTGCCCGATGTACCCGGTGATGATCATGCCCCAAGCAGCGAGAATCAACCAGGTCGCTTTTTTGAACAGCACCGCACCCTGAAAGTTCAGAATTATCAAAAGTTGGGTCAGCAGACAGGGAATGGTTACCATCCAGTTGACGTAACGGTATCCATTACTAAAGGTCAAATCTTGCAATTGGTAGGCCTGGGAAGCGGCATCGAAGGCGAAGGCGTCGGTCCACATACCGGCCTGACTGACCAAGATAAGACCTGCAGAGACCATAACGATGCACGATAGTGCGGTGGCAACCCGGTATTTGGGTGCAACGAACTGCGAACAGACGAGAAAAAATACAAGGGCCGCTAAATGGGCACCGACACCCATGGTAAGCAGGTGGTCAATGGCCTCAAATTGCCCTACGGAATAATCGAACAGACTTTCAATGTTTTTCATAGCAAATTTTTTTTGATAAAATTAACTGGAAAGCCAATCAGGGCAGTATTCCGAATAGGAAAAAGATTGACTCTAAAATTAACAAAGCCAAAAAAGACTAGGGAAAACTTCTGAATTAGGAAGCACCCCCATCGATGTTGTCCAATGAAATCCACGCTCCCTCTCCTGCCGCTCGAAGATAGCCGGGCAGGGTTCCGTTCTGGGCATGGGTCCAAACAAAAGCTTCGGGAGATACGCCCAAGCCCTTCAGCAGCTGAATCTGAGCCATTGCGGGCGAATCGCCCCCTGTGTGCGAAACTATGGCCATGCCGGTCTTCAAATGTGCAAGCCCCACCGCCCGAATCAACCGCTCATGCATTTGAGAGAGATTTTCCTCATTTTCTTCGGATATTATTATAAAGCTAGGTCTGATACCCGAAACATCGATTCCCTGTTCGAATTCCTGAACCCAATGGGCGGCCATTTCTTTGGCAGGAGTATCCATTTCCTCAGGTTCAAAGGGTCCGCTTACGGTTGTTATCTTTGCCATGGCAACGGACGGTATGATAACCATCAGAAAATCGATAAATTTTTTCATTCCTAAACTTCCGTTTCACGCTACTTAAATTATCCTCTTTTTCTTTTCCTGATTTGAAAAGCTTCCTGCGGATTTTTAACCAGGATTTGATGGATATCATCCTCCGTAAATCCGTTGGCCAATAACTTGGGGATTAGGCTTTCAAAAATCGCGTTGAAATTTCTGATCGAGCCACCATTGGGATAACCGTTTCCATCGTGGGACAACAGCAGTTTAGGCAATAGGTTCCTTTTTTTGAAAAGGGTAATCCTATTCATATACTCATTAACATTGGACTGTTTGACGCCGTCAAGTGAGATCCAAACTCCCTGGGCCGCCCGATCGATCAGTACCGTATCGTTCTCGACCTTGTTGGCGTGGGTCCAAATAAGCGCACTGGGATGGATTCCCTTTTCATTCAAGAGTCGCATCTGTAGCTCAAGAGCCTCCATGTTCTTTCCCGTATGGACGGCCAAGGTAAGGCCCGTTCTCAAATGGGTCAGCATCCCGGCCTCGAAGAGTTTCTTGTCGATATCGGAAGGCGGTCTGCCGTCATCGAAGGCCAGTTTGATAAAACCGGGCTTGATATCGGTTCCTTCGATTCCGTTCTCGAACTCATCAATCCATATTTCCGCGATGGATTCCGCGCTGGAGCTGTAGGCGAACTCCGGAATATATCGGTCATCCGCTGCACCATAGAATCCGGTATTGGTAATGATCTGTACGCCAGTGGAATCCGATATTATTTTCAATAGATCGATTCTTCTGCCGAAATACGCCGTAGTACAATCAAAAATGGATCGGACACCCAGCGACTTTAATCTTTTCAGATAGGGTATAACTTGACCGAACAACTTGGTACTATCATAGTTCGAAGCCTCGTTTATTTTTTTGCCATAATTCGACATGATATGCTCGTGGGTCAGCGATGTTCCCAAATCCGAAAGATCGATGGCTCCTTGAACCGTGTTTATCTGCGTCGAGGTTTCGTCTTTTTGGCAGATAGCAGGGATGGCCGCTAAACTAAATACGACAAATAGCTTGATGGCAACTATCTTCATATAACTTAGTGATATCGTTTATTTGAATACCGCATAAGATTCAAACTGGCTATACATAGATAATGGTTTGAGAAGAATTTTACGATCAATCCGAAAACTGTGATTTTTCTGCCTCCAGCAACTTTTTTACCGCGTTCCAAAAACTTTTAGTGGTTGGATTTGGGCGGATGGATGCCTGAGGCATTTCCAAATAGGAACTGATCAAAAGTTTTAGATAGGCCAACTGATGATTTGCGCCTAGGAAATTCTCGTAGGCCATGCTCCAACTATCAAACTCCCTCGAGTAGATATGGGAATAGGAGAGTAAAGCTACCTCGGAATGACGGTAGTCTTCCTTGATTTTTTCGAAGAGGGGCATCACCTTGGTCTCGTCCCCTTCAAGATATTGTAAAAATTCTCCGTTGTAATACAGAAGACAACCAGTAATATCATTTTTTACATTAAAATCCCTGGCGACTTTCAACATATCCTTAATCTGGGACTGCCCAAAAGCGGGGCTTGCGGTTGACTGATACACAAGGTTAAACATATTGGCCGTTATTTACGATAGCCGAAAGATAATCATTTCGTATAAATTATCGCTATTCTTCTGATAACATGAAGTATAACAATGGAAATCTAAAGGCTCCTTCTAAAAATTTACACAACCCAGAGACAATAAAGAAATATATGCCTTAACTTTAGAGGTAGTTTAATAGGATGCCGTTATGAAAATGATCGAGGAGTTGGACTTTACGGAATTCACCACTATCGTCGTCACCTATCTTCTGTTGTTCCTTATCATTTTTGTGCGTTACATCGCGTTTTCCGGCAGTTACTATTTTCTATTGTTCAAAGTACTCCGTGGCCGTCTTTCAGAAAGAATTCTGGTGGAAGATCGACCCCGGCCCAAACAGGTCAAGCGGGAATTGCAGCTTTCGGTCTACAGTGCCCTTATTTTTGCGCTGATGGCCTTGGGAATCATCATTCTATGGCAAAAAGGATGGACAGGAATCTACAACGATCCCTACGCATTTCCGCTATGGTATATACCGCTCAGTGTACTCGCTTTTTTATTTATACAGGACACGTATTATTACTGGCTACATCGTTGGATGCACAGTTCCGGAAAGATTCGCGGCTTCCATCTCGAACATCATAGAAGTGTGGAGACTACCGTGTTCACCTCTTTTTCGTTTCACCCGGTAGAGTCCGTTCTCCAAGCGACCATCATTCCGATTATCTTTCTATTCCTGCCCATGCACATTACCGCAGTGCTGACGGTCTTGCTCATCATGACTTTTTCATCGGTCATCAACCATGCCGGCGTCGAGGTCTACAGCAACAGTCCGGCCATCCGTAATGTCAAAAAGTTCATTATCGGTGCGACCCACCACGATGTTCACCACAAAAACGCAAAAAAGAATTTCGGACTCTATTTTACGTTTTGGGACAGGCTGATGAAAACGGAAATCAGTGCTATCGGTTGAGCTCGCATTAGATATGAATATAATAAAAGCGATGACTAGTACGTTATTTGTATCCCTTTTATTTATCGATATTAGACGCAACAACCCTTATCAGCCTATAACTTTTCATAATGAAATTGAGTATAATCATCCCGGCGTTCAACGTAGAGCCATACATTAGCGACTGTTTGACAAGCATATTGAACCAGAAGTTCGAAAAGGACGCCCTTGAAATTATTTTTGTCGATGATAAATCAACGGACAAAACACTGGAAATCGCAAAATTTGTTCTTCGGGATGTGGACAACGTTCAATTCATTGCCAACGATTCCAACTTTGGAAACGGGGAATCCAGAAAAGTGGGTTTAAACCACGCCCAAGGTGAATACGTTTATTTTATCGACGCCGATGATTATATAGCGAAAGATTGCCTTCAGAATTTATACGGTCTGGCAAAGGCCCATGAACTGGATATGCTCTTTTTCTCCATGAAAAGGGTCACGGACTCGTCCAAACTTCTTTCCAATACCGAATGGGATCCGAACACCAGTTTAAAGATTGCCGATGGAATAACCTATATCGGTGAAAATGTCTATCGAGATGAAGTATGGTCTTATTTTATCAAACGTGATTTTCTATTGGACTCCGGCGTTTGGTATTATCATAAAAGAAAATTTGGACAAGATATATTCATCACCTCGAAATTATTGACCATGGCCAAAAGGGTAAGTTCAATTGACTACGAGGTATACCGTTATCGTTTCAATCCGAATTCGATTTTGGCGAAAAAAAATGAGGACCATCTCATTTTTCATATCGAAAGCGTCGAAACCGCGCTTACTAAATGTGTCGCTTTAAAGCAATCTCTGGATCAAAATAGTTCAAAAGGTAAAAAGGCTTTTTTGAGACTGCACGTAAAGCAACAGCGCTTGGTCACAATAATCATTATGCGTTTCGTTCAAACCAACCGGCCCTTCAGCTATATAAAGAAAAAATTAAAGAAGTACCGTTCGTTGGGGGTCTATCCCATGAAGTCCATATTCGAGCTAAAAGATTTCGATTCCCGGTCGCAACGTAGAATGACCTTTATTTTCAACAGACCCTTTCTTCTAAGGCATTTTACAGGTTTATACCGATTGTACAAAAAAGTCCGGTAGATACAACAGGCAACCTTGATTAAACAACTTATGGCCGTGATATCGCAAAAACCACATACCCCCATAAAAAAACCC
>JBAUIP010000570.1:0-11150 GCA_049683055.1 Pricia sp. | reverse complement strand
GTGGTCGTGTTCACCGGGTAAATGGTTTCGGCGATATTATTCGAATAGGTGTCCGCACCTTGTATTCCATTGATAAAAACATCTAAGGTCAAATTCTTGTACCGGAACGTATTGCGAAAGCCATAGGTAAATTCGGGAAAAGGATTGCCTATGATTGCCCTATCATCAGCGTTGATTTCACCATCTTCATTTACATCCCTGAATATGGGCATACCCGGTCCGAAACCTTCAGCCGGTGTAGGTGTATTCTCTATGTCGTCACCTTCCTGAAAAATGCCTTCTATGGTATATCCATAATAAGAATATATAGGACTTCCCTCTTCCACAATCCAAAAATCGGTAACAAAATTTCCAGCAAAACCTCCGATAATTTGCTCGGTAAAATCAGGAAGTTTCAAGGTCTCGTTCTTCAGATAGGATAGGGTAAAGTTAGTATCCCAACTGACATTTTCTTTGGCGATGTTTTTCGATTTCAAACCAAAATCGATACCTGTATTGAGCACTTCGCCGATGTTCGTTCGTACGTTCGAAAAACCGACAGTCGAGGGGAGTGGCTTATTGAATAGCTGGTCTTTCGTCACCCTGTAGAAATAATCAATCGAACCTGAAAGCCTGTTATTTAACAATCCGTAGTCAAGGCCTACATTGGTCTCCGCTGTAGTCTCCCAGGTCAGCTCTGGATTTGGTATTCGCGCTGGGATTACTCCCTGGACTTCGCTTCCGCCAAAAACGGAATTACCCCCTGGCACAAGGGTTTGTGTGGTCTCAAAGTTGTTGATGCCTTGATTACCCAATTCTCCATAGCCAACACGGAGCTTGAACTGGTTGACCCAGTTCACATTTTCCATAAAAGGTTCCTCGGCGACGTTCCAGCCTACGGAAGCCGATGGAAAGAAGGCATATTTGTTACCCTCCGCAAATCGCGAAGAGCCATCGACCCTGAAAGATGCTGTCAATAGATATCGGCCGTCAAAACTATATGTCATTCTACCCAAAAATCCGTTGAGCTGATTTGTCGCCCTGTTACTGGAGACATTATCACCCTCGTCTCCATCACCGCTTTGCAAACTATTGGTTCCTAGTACGTCGGAGATGAAATTTCTGGTATTGGCTCCGAATTCACGGTTATCAAAACGCTCCCAAGTGGCTCCACCCAGCAAGGAGAAATCGTGTTTCTCAGCAAAGGTATTCTCGTATTTCAAAAGTGTCTCTACCAGCCAGTGTTTCGATTCACCCGCAGACACATTGGCCACTCCTCCATTGGCTAGCCCCCCGTTAGATAAGCGATTGCTATAAATATCTCTTCTACTATTGTTCGATTCGGCACCCAAACGTAAGGTTGCAGTCAGGTTGTCGACCACCTCGTAATCTGTGGTCAAGGTACTATATAGCCTTCTTCTCACATTTTCATCATCCCTACCGTTGATGAATGCTAACGGGTTATCTTGGGCTGTCGGCACCACATCGTAGAACCGATCTGTTTCCGGGTTTATCCCGGCAGGTAAGAGAGGCGTTGCCCTAATGGCACTAGTAATCAAACCTCCATCGGTACCCTGACTGAAAATTTGATTGATGGTTTCTTCTGTATAATTAACACCGAACGATATTTTCAAACCATCTAAGGGTTCCGATACCACGTTTGTCCTGAAATTATATTTTTGAGTATCAGAATTTCGTATGACGCCATCTTGGTCAAAATAATTCACGCCAACATAGTAACTACCCGTTTTCGTGCCTCCCGAAAAGGACAACTGGTGGTTCTGTACTATGGCTTCCCTGTAAATCTCTTCTTGCCAGTTGGTGTTAATCTGATTATTGACAATATCTTCCTCGCTAAAAGCAGGGTCATCTCCCCTAAAGACCAACCGTTCATTTACCAGTCTTTGATAATTCGAACCATCTAGGACATCTATAAGTTTAGCAACGCTTTGAAACCCGGTGTAGCCACTATAACTCAAAGTGGTCTTATCTTGCTTTCCCTTTTTGGTGGTAATCAATACTACCCCATTTGCAGCCCGTGTTCCATAAATAGATGATGCCGATGCATCCTTCAATACTTCTATGCTTTCAATATCTCCGGGACTAATGGACTGGGGGCTGACACCGGGCAGGCCATCCACAACGTAAAGAACCCCATTGCTGCTATTAATCGACCCTGCACCACGTATGCGGACGACCGGAGCATCACCTGGTGCAGAACTGGCTTGTGTAACTGTTACCCCCGCAGCCGTACCTTTTAGAAGTTCGCTAGCGTTGGAATTAGTTCCCGGGGTAAAATCCTCTTCCTGAACCTGGGCAACCGCCCCTGTCAAATCCCGTCTTTTCTGGGTACCATAACCAACCACCACCACCTCTTCCAAAGATTCTGCATCGCCTTCGAGCGCAATGGTGAGTGCCTCTGTATTTTCAAGCGTAAGCTCGGCCGGTTTAAACCCGATGTATGATATCTCCAATACGTCACCGACTGCAGCGTTGATAAAAAAATTACCGTCAAAATCGGTAACTACACCACGTGTGGTACCCTGCACGACGACATTGGCTCCGGGTAGAGGTGTGCCCTCGGTATCGGTCACCGTACCATTGATGGTTTGCTGGGCTTCAGTTATTTCCACGCTTAGGATGCCCAAGCTTTCACGCGTTCCAGTGTCCGGTATGATCGAAGCCTGTGCCTGAAACATCAGGATAATGGATAAAAATCTAAAGGTATTTATCAATCTCTTTTTAACGTTTTTTGCTTTTAAAGGATTTTTAATCCACTGGTCTTTCATAATATTGAGTTTGTTGAGTTTTTGGTTTCATAGAGTTATTGTACTACAAATCATTTTTTTGGAGATGGATGAAATGAAATCATCTATGAATACATTTTGTAAATCTGGCTTGTGCCTATTTACAGTCAAATGCACACTACCTAGGCAATAAATTTACACATGTCTTAATTCTTTTGTCATGAATGTGTAAATATCAAAAAATATAAACGATTTGAACATAGACAAAAATTGCTTAAATATGGACAATCTTATTATTGTGTCATTATTGCAATAGAACAATGTGAATAATTGGGACATAAGATTGAAAAGTGCTTTCGTCAATCCTTAATAAAAAGTTTGGAAACGGACGAGTTTCCCTTACCTATTTTAAAGATATAGGTTCCAGGCCTCAATGTTTCGACATCCAAAATCAGGCGGGCCCCTTCATTTGAAATGATGCTTAAGTCTAATAACCTACCGTACATATCGTAAACCTGATAATCACCTAAACCCATTTCTTCTAGCTCGATGGAAAGCTGATTCTGAACGGGATTTGGGTGTAGTGTCATTTTTGCTCCCGGGCCTGCTTCCGCGACCAAGGTATCCGATTCATCGGTATCAAAATTACAGGAAGGTACATTCGACGAATTACTGAAGTAAATCGCGAAGTCTCCCCTTTTGGATACCATCACAAAATTCTTGTCATCCATAGTTAACCAATAACCTCCATCCAACCCTTCAATACCACTATCTGCGATGGTCAATTCAGGGCGGGCATCCTTCAGCTGATAGGTTGTTTTTGACCGAAGGTCGACGTAGTACGCCGGGTTACCATCGTCCGTATTGATGGCAAACTTATAAAGTCCGTTGGTCTTGGGTTTCCAACGTATGGAAAACTTCCTGAAATTCTCGAATGCGGGGCCTCCCGAACCGAATACGTAGGCATGTTGATATGAATTTCTTTCGATTTTGGACAGACCTGTAGACCTGGGTGTATCGAAATAGCAGATATCTCCCTCTTCGCGCTGCCTTACGGTAAGAATAAAGGTTTCTTCGTTGGTATAACCATCATTGTCGGTAACCATTGCCTTGAAGGTGTAACTACCGGGGGAAAGTCCGTTGAGTTCGTCGGGGTCGGAAGAATCACCATATCCCCATCGATAGGGGGACTCGTCGATTTGTCGTACAAGGGAATCATTAATGTATAGCGAGACATTTTCGACGCTTCCATCGGTATCGGAGGCATCTACATCTACGTGAAGGTTATACCCCTCGACCAAGGTTCTGTCACCGGTAGCATCGGCAAAAGAAACGGATGGCCTGTTGGCCGCAGGTATGACAGACATAATTTTAGTATGCATATTGTACCTGTCATCAAGATAATGGAAGGTGTAGTCGCCGAACTGATTGGTCTGGATGCTGTCTAAGGTAATCCCCCTTTCGCTGGCATAAAACTCGTTGGGGCCGCTCCAACTAAAGGATCCGAAGAACGGACTCTGGATTCCCCTAAACGTAGCCTGGGGTCCAAGAATGAGTGTGCTCCCTTCGTTGATAAAGATTTCCGACCCCGTCATAAAACTGTTATTATCGATTTTGTAGTATGGGTTAATGGTCACAAATTCCGAGTCGTATTCCGTACTTGTCATTAACTGAAATTCCGCAGCGGTAGTGAATCTTGCAGGGGTATTGTAGACTGTGGAACGAGAAACGAATTTCATGAACCTCGAGGTACTTTCGCGGAAATAAACTTCGTTCCAATATCCTAGGGCACCCGAAGCGACCGGTGTTCCCCAATCTTCGCCATCGTCACTCAAAAACAACTGAAAATTTTCTACGATTCCATTTGGACTGGTATCTTGACGCGGGATGTAGGTGAAACCGGAAACAGGGTATTCCGCACCCAAATCAACAACCATTTCGTGCGGTTGGGAATCTTGTCCCGAGCTATACCGGGTATGCCAAATCGTACTCAAATCGTTGTCAAATGCATTGGTTGCAGGGTTATTGGTTTGTGAAGTTTCTTCGCTCGATACCGATATCAGCTCCCACCCCTCTTGCGGCACATAGGTATTATCATCAAAGGGAGTCCAATCTCCGGTTTCTACATCGATTTTCAATTCGGGAACGAATTGCAATCGCAAGGATGCATTGGCTGCATCAACGGTCATCGGTAAGATAATGGTTTTCGATTCAGGTAATCTCGGATCCCACCACCGATCACCCACATAAAAATAAGAAGGGCTACCAAAGGTGTCGGTTATGGTTATCACATCGGTAGGTTGCGTGTCATAGGTGAGTTTATTGAAATATTTCTTCGGCGCCGACCAGCCGCTGGTCAAGGAGGTAGAGGTGTAATATTGTCCATGGTTAGGCGTCCAACCTGATTTATTGGAAGTCAACAAATAATACAGACCGTCTTTTTTAAAAATAACCGGGGCTTCTTTATTTTGACCTGTCAAAAGAAAAGTAGGGTCGCCCTTCACATCGAGATAGTCGTCCGACAGTTCATATAGATTTAAACTTCCATCGTCAGTTGGGTCGTTCGGTGTGTTGGCTCCTTTGTGCGTGGTTATATAATAAACCTTACCGTCATCATCCCTAAAGAAACTACAGTCATTGGTATCAAAACCACTGGGTTGAAATGCCTTTACAAAGGTGTAATCACCGTCGATAGTATCGCTGATGAACAAGGCTACTTCGTTAGCGGTAAAACCCGGATTTTGGTATTTCGACCAAATAACGAATTTTTGGGTCTGTTCATTGTAAATCAAATTGGGGCGCTCGGTAAAACGACGTTCGTCGCGTGGTAGATTCGGATTTCCCATCTGTTCGTTCGTGTTCTCATCCACGATTTTATTGAGGAATTTCCAGTTCATCAGGTCATCGGACACATACAAGTTGATGCCCTGATAACTTCTGAATTCCGTGGTCCGGTCTTCACCTATCATATAATAACGACCGTCATGTTTCAATATGTCCGTTCCGTGGGCCTGAATGCGATTGCCGTCGGTGTCGCGCCAAAGAACACCGTTTTTAATGGATTCAATCTGTGCGTTCAAAACTGTGGCGATTAGGAAGAGGGAAAACGTGGCAAACAGTAGTTTTTTAGTCATGATATTTGGGGTTTACAAATAGATATCACTTTACTTTATATGGATTATTCGGTAATTAATCCTCAAACATCCGGCTACCTAAGCACTCGAAAAAATATACTTCCCTAAATATCCTTCTTTAAAAATGCTTATTTTTATCCTATCCTCAGGTTTTAACCTTATATTTTCCAATATTACTAACATATTATTGTTTTAAACATAGACAGATTTACTCAAAACATGGATAATCCTACTTTAAAAGAAGGATTCTTAGGCCAGAAAATGATTGTTCTCCCTGAAAAAGTCAGAAAATGGTCTGCGAAGAATGCCGTTACTCGAAACTTTTTTATTACCGATATTGGACTTTACCCTAAAGCGCATCGGCATCTCCGGACAAGGAAAAAGGGAGCGAACGAGTTTATTTTTATCTATTGTACTGAAGGTGAGGGTTGGTTGCGCATCAACGACGAAACCTTTAAAGTACTGCCAAATCACTTCTTTATTATCCCGAAAAATACGGGGCACGCCTATGGCTCATCAGAAAAATCGCCCTGGAGCATTTACTGGGTGCATTTTGACGGCTACATGGCCTATAATCTGTATACCAGATACTATTCCATTTGCAAATCGTGTAACATCATTCCTTTTTCAAGCGAACGCATTGAACTGTTTGATCAGATCTACGAAATTTTTAAGAGCAACTATGTGGCCCCGCAGATGGAGTATGGTAACATTCTTGGCCTTAACCTTATCAGCTCGTTCATATTCAACGAAATCGATCAGACCGTCAATTTGCATAATCGCGATAGTTTGGTGGATAATATGGTAGATTTTTTAATTGAAAACCTGGACAAACCATTGAAGTCGAAGAACATCGCCGAAGAATTCAACTACTCCCCATCATACCTTTTCTCCCTTTTCAAGAAAAGTACGGGCTACTCATTGATTCAATTCTTTAACCTCAAAAAAGTTCAAAAGGCATGTGAGTACCTAAATTATACGGAACTCAGCGTAAAGGAGATTAGCCATAGGGTGGGATTTCAGGACCCCCTCTATTTTTCGCGACTATTTAAAAAATATATGGGGGCCTCGCCGAGATCTTATAAGCAGGAACAGCACACCTAACTTCAACATTTGTCTTATAACTATATCATTTGCCGATATTTGATTGCATATCGTAACAAAAAGACTAACAAACCATTCTGACATGGAGCAACCCGCCCAAAAAAAAGCCGCTTCAATCCAATTGAAACGGCTTCAAAGCTTTTTAGCATCAACTATCAGTCCTTCAAATCTTCCAGAGACTTAATCTCATTCAAATCGGTTCTGATTTTCATATGCTGGTCGCGTATTATCGCGGCAACCTTGGCAGGAAGCGCCTTTTCTTCCAATACCTCTTCATATTCCTCTACGGCCGCCTTGTCTCCGCGAATGGCTTCCTCCAACATCGATTCGTCAGTGTCACCAAAAAGGGATTTAATATCCATCCAAGCTCTGTGAATGGTGCCGCTAAAGCTTCCGTCATCATCGATTTCATCGTAGGTAGCTACCAATTCTCGCTTGAGCTTCTCATTGAATTGCATCCTATCTGTTGATTTTCTTCTAAAATAGTTTTGCAATTGTGGGCTATCCGCTTTATCCGCTGCTTTCGCATATCCTTTTTGGGCATCCCTATTTTTTTCAAGAATTTCTTCCAATTGATCTACTAATTTTCTATTCGTTGTTTCCATGATATGTTGTTTTAAATTACTTATTAACTGTACCAAAAGTAGGAAAAACCCTGCCGTTCCATTGACTTAAAGAAGTTCCTTTTTAACTCGGTAACTATGGTCGCCACAATTATTATTTCCATAATTTTAGGCCTAGGATTGAGTACAATGCCAATCCGAAATCCTGAAAAATACAACCCATGAAAAAATCCGGGACAGAACGCCGTCGGTACAAGAAGAAGCGCTATATCGTGCCGATAGCCATAATCGTTCTCTTGGTGGTGTTGCGGATATTACTTCCCGTGATAGTCAAAAACTATGTGAACGGGGTACTGGCCGATATCCCCGGATATTACGGGCAGGTCGAGGACATCGATATCTCGTTGATCCGAGGGGCGTATACTATAGATGGACTCTATCTGAACAAGGTGGATGCGGGCTCTGAAATTCCCTATATCAACTTGGAAAAAACCGATATATCGGTGGAATGGGAGTCCCTATTGGATGGTAGGATCGTTAGCGAGATCGTACTTACGAAACCTCAATTCAACTACGTTTTCGAAGATCAGGAAACTGGGGAAGGTACCGAGCCGGAAGCCGAAGATTGGACCAAGGCCCTGACAGACCTGGTACCCATCGATATCAACCACCTACAGATTATTGATGGTAAGGCGTCCTTTGTGCAGCTTCAGGCCGACCCCAATATCGACCTGAACCTAAGCAATGTCGAGCTGAACGCTACCAACCTTCGCAATATCAAACAGCAGCAACGCACCCTTCCCTCTGAGGTCACGGCCACCGCGGTCTCTTTCGGAAACGGACAGCTCAAGATGAACGGCAAGATGAATTTAGTCAAGGAGATTCCCGATATGGATATCGAATTCGCCCTAGAAAATGCCGATGCCACCGCCCTGAACGACTTTACAAAACACTATGCGAAAATCGATTTTGAAAGCGGCACCTTTGAGGTATTCGGGGAAATTGCAATCGCTGACAGCTTCCTAAAAGGGGAAATTAAACCCATTCTCGAAAACGCAAAGCTTCTCGGCAAGGAAGATGGATTTTTGGAAACCCTTTGGGAAGGCTTCGCCGGTTTCTTCAAATTCATCCTCAAAAACCAAAGGAACAATACCCTGGCGACCAAGGTGCCCATCGAGGGAGACTTGAGTACGGTCGGCCCAAAGATTTGGCCTACGGTGACCAATATCTTCAAGAACGCGTGGATCAAGGCCTTTCAAGGTATCGTAGACGACGATATCGATTTTCAGGATGCCGAGGAAGGGGCGGACGGAGTCGATAAAAAAGAGCAGCGCGAAGCCGAACGTCAACAACGACGTGAAGAAAGAAAAATGAAGCGCAACGAAAAAAACGAAGACGGCGGATGATAAATATCCCTAATTCCATGGAATTTCTCCCCTTCGCCGGTTCATTTCGATCTCAAACGAATAAATGATTGACGGATAAGAGTGAATCGGCCTAAATTTTCCTAAATATGTATTGGCCGTTTTAGGTACTTTCTATCTTTGCTTGTTAAAAGTGTTTTATCTGGATTTTGGTAGCGAAAATATACTGCTGGCTAGATAGAATTAAGATTGACATTCAACGATTTAAATACTTAAAACTAAAGACAATGAAAAAAGCGATGAAATTTTTTGGGATTTTACTAGTGGCAACGGTACTGGTAGCATCCTGTAGCGATGACAACGACCCGACGGATGATAATATATTTGTGGGGACTTACAACGGCGAGGTGGGTTATTCGGAAGCAGATGGTGGTGAAGAGACCGTAGCAAGCGATGGCAGTGTCACCTTGGCGAAGGTCGGTGATACGTATAACTTCCGATTTTCAAACGGTATTCCGAATTTAACAGGTATCGAAATCGACGAGGGCCAGAATACTTTTGTTGGTCTTAACGGTGCCATTACTATCGACGAAGGCCAGTTAATCATCAACTACACCGAAGATGGCGCCACTTGGACCGCCGATTGTGTAAGGAACTAATGATTTTAGCATCATGAAATACTTAGCCGCTCTTTTATGAGCGGCTTTTTTTGACTCAAAAACTAAAGAAAATAATGATTGTCACTATTGCACTGGTGTAGATTATCCAGTACAGTTTTAGTCTTTTGGGATTTTCACCAAAAAGTGCTTTGGTCACTTTGAACATAAACGGTCGGTTTTTGGCGATATAATTATAGCTCCAATCGTTCAACCGTGTGAACCAAAAATATTCCTGGTACCACCTATGCCACGGAAAAGTTTTCTCGTCCGAATGCTTTAGACCTCGGTAGAGGGAATCAGGACCACCGTAAACATGGCCGTCAAGCTCGATTAATCGGGATGCCTTCTTGAACTCCTTCAGCGGTATATCCGGAAATCGGGATGCCGCTTCCTGATAGGTCTCAAAAACAATGTTATCCTTGGTACGCTGCTTTAGGTAGGTGATCCAATATTTGCAGAATCCGCATTCCCCGTCCCAAATCAAGACCGGTTTCGATTTCGGAGGATGGGCGGTGCTTTCGATTTTTGAGAACATGGGCCACTGTTTTCGCTATTCACCGAATTGGCTTTGGGGAGAATTGCCTTCGGGTACGATTCTCAAAGGTCGCAAAAACAGCCTAGTTTTTGCATGAACGGCGTAATAAAAAAAGGCTTCAGAAACTCAATTTCCTGAAGCCTTTTTACCGGTAGCTCCTCCAGCTGGACTCGAACCAGCGACACCCTGATTAACAGCACGAATATTTCTCTTTTCATTCACTTTCATTTTTCTTCAACCTCTCGAAACCCTTGTATTCATCGGGTTTTTGTTTTTACTTGTTTACATGCGTTTTCAAAAAAAGTGGGATTTGTTTCACCTATGTTTCACCCCTAATGAAAAAAGGCATGGTAAGTATCAAGTTAAAATTGAAGGCAAAAGCGAATTCCGAAGGTAAACATTCCATCGTTTTGCAAGTCCTGAAAGATAGGCAGAAAAAAATTATCGCTACCGGACTTTCGGCCAAGAAAGAACAGTGGGATGACAGGGAACATTACTTCAAGACCAGGCATCCGAACGCGATGCAGAATAATCGCTTATTGGACACCATTAAGATCAAGGCTCGAAATATTATATCGGACTACGAGATAGAGGATGTCGATTTTACCCTTCATGAATTCGAGTACCGTTTCCGATTTGGTTCAAAAAAGAGCAAAATCGACCTATTTGAATTTTGGGATTCCATGGTCAGGGATTTAGAACGTTCAGGAAGAACCGGATACGCCCGAAGCCATCGCGATACCATCCGTTCGCTCAAACGGTTCCATAAAAATGCCGTCTTGTACATGCGCGAAGTCAATGTGACCTTCCTTGATAAATACGAGGTCTTTTTGAGAAGCAGGGGCGGTACCAACGGCGGAATTGCCGTTCGTATGCGTAGCCTTAGGGCAGTATTCAATTTGGCGATTCGCCGAGAGCTGATCAAACAAAGTCGCTATCCTTTCCATAAGTATAAAATCTCGAAACTAAAGGGCAGACGGATAAAACACGCCTTGACGTTATCGGAAATTGAAACTTTCAAGAAAATAGATTGTGAGGGAGATATCCAGCTTATCAATGGAAAAA
>JBAUIP010000569.1:0-11952 GCA_049683055.1 Pricia sp. | reverse complement strand
ATCAAACGCTGATTCGGGCGGACTTCGAAGGGTGGATCCAAGCGCAGGTCGATGAGGTGTTTCCCAATTGGGGAGTTGCCGCGGCACCCGGTACGGCCGGCCAATTGTCCGATGGAGAAAGTACGCGTTATGTTAGCGGAAGAGGGCTGGAATTCAACCAACTGTTCAACAAAGGACTGATAGGAGCCTTGGCCGCCGACCAGGCCTTAAACAATTATTTGAGTCCCGCCGTACTGGATGCGGGTAGTAACCGTGATAACAACGATGCCGGTACGCCCGAAGAAGGGGAGCTTTACACCACCATGGAGCACAAATGGGACGAAGCCTACGGATATGTATTCGGCCTGAACGCCGACCCTTCAGACCCTAATGCGGACTTGGGCGCGGATAGCTTTTTGAACAAATACATCGGCCGGGTAGAGGATGACGAGGATTTCGCGGGTATCGCAAATGAGATTTTTCAAGCGTTCAAATTGGGTCGTGCGGCTATCGTAGCCGGAAACTATGAGGTTCGGGATACTCAGGCGGAAATTATCAGGGAGAAAATTTCGGAGGTCATTGGTATTCGTGCCGTCTATTATTTACAGCAAGGTAAAAATGCCTTGAATCAAGAAACACCAGACTATGGTAGCGCTTTTCATAGCCTATCGGAAGGCTACGGTTTTATCTATAGCTTACAGTTCACGCGACAGCCCAACACCGAAGGTCCCTACTTTTCCAAATCGGAATCAGAAGCCTTTTTAATCGATTTGATGGACGATGGTGAGAATGGACTTTGGGATGTAACCCCTGAGACTTTGGATGCCATTTCAACGTCGATTGCCGAACGCTATAACTTTACCCTAGCACAGGCTGCGGAGTAAAATTGTTTTTTAGAGATAAGGAAAAAAGAGGACTTGTTTCTAGGTTAAAGCAAGTCCCTTTTTTATTTTTGCTTTAATTAGAATAAATAAAAATAACGATGAAAAAGATTTTTGGTAGTTTGATGGTGTTTGCCTTTATCTTGGGGTGTTCCTCGGATAATGGAGCGGGAATCTCCGATGACGTCGACCCAGGTCCTGTTGCCGGTCCCGATTCGGGTCCTGTTAGTTTTGAAAGAGGACCTATGTTGGTCAACTGGGCCGATAATATCATAATACCCTCCTATGTTGCATTCTCTTCGGAAGTGTCCGGGTTGAATACGTCTTTGGAAACGTTTAAGTCCGATGCTACCGCCACCAACCTTGTCGACTTGAGAACGGCATGGGAATCCGCTTACCTCGCTTGGCAGAGGGTCGATATGTTCGAAATCGGTCCGGCGGAAACCGTTGGTCTGCGCCTGAATCTGAACATTTATCCGGTAGATTCCGGAAAAATTGAAAATTTTATAGCTTCGGGAAATTACGACCTAGCGCTTTCCTCCAATCGTGATGCCAAAGGTTTTCCCGCGTTGGACTATCTGATCAACGGATTAGGGGAATCCGACGAAGCCATTGCCGCAAAATATAATTCCGGCAACAACGAAGCGCTTATTGCCTATATCGAAGCCGTTTTGGCAGACATGACCACGCTCACCGAACAGGTGCTATCGGAATGGCAAGACGGCTATCGCGACACCTTCGTCGCCAATGACGGTTCGTCGTCCACAGCCTCGGTCGACCGGTTTGTCAACGATTACATCTTTTACTACGAGAAGTTTTTAAGGGCAGGAAAAATGGGAATTCCATTAGGCGTCTTTTCCGGCACTGCACAGTCCGGAAAAACGGAGGCATACTATAAAGCGGACCTCACGAATCAACTTTTCCTCGAAGGCCTCGACGCCACGCAAGATTTTTTCAACGGCAAACATTATGGCAAAGACACCTCGGGCGAAAGCCTGGCTTCCTATCTCGATGCCCTGAACAGCGTGAAGGAAGGTGAAGATTTGAAGGCGATTATCAACGGTCAGTTCGATACGGCAAGGGACGCGGTTTCCGGGCTGAATTCCTTCCGAGAGGAAATTGAAAACAACAATCCAGCTACCGATATGCTGTTAGCCTATGACGAGGTGCAGCGCGCTGTACCTCTGTTGAAAGTGGATATGGTTTCTGCCATGAGCATCAATATCGATTTTGTGGATGCCGATGGGGATTAACAAAGCTATAAGCCGATGTCGAGGGTTCTCGAGCGAACAGGTAAACCGGGTCATTTGATGCTGTCCAAGCTGAGACAACATATCGAAACCCCCGTAGAGGCCGCCCCCTTGGCGGTCTTTCGTATTCTTTTCGGGTCCATGCTGTTCTTGGGCCTAGTGCGTTTCGCCAGTTATGGTTGGATCGATAAGCTCTATGTGCAACCAAAATTTTTCTTTTCTTATTACGGTTTTGAATGGATCAAGCCCATCGGAAGCTACACGTACATCCTGTTCCTTATCTGTGCTATCGCTTGCATCATGGTGGCCCTGGGCTACAAATACCGGTCGGCCATCATCGTTCTCTTTTTCAGTTTCACTTATATAGAACTGATGGACAAGACGACCTATCTCAACCATTATTATTTCACGAGCATTCTCGCGTTTTTGATGATTTTTCTGCCGGCCGGGGCCTATTACTCCATCGATGCGCTGAAAAATCCCAGAAAAGCCTTTCAGAAAATTCCCGCTTGGACGATTAATAGCATCAAGCTTTTGCTAGGCATCGTCTATTTTTACGCCGGATTGGCCAAGCTGAATTCCGACTGGCTTATCGAGGCCATGCCTTTGAAAATATGGTTACCATCGAAATTTGATATCCCGCTAGTTGGGGATTTTTTCCACCTCGAATGGGTGCAATACGCCTTCAGCTGGGGCGGTGCCATATACGATCTGTCCATCCCGTTTCTTTTGCTCTATCGAAAAACGCGTCCTTTCGCCTTTGTCGCGGTGGTCATTTTCCACATGGCGACCTGGGTTCTTTTTCCCATTGGGATGTTTCCTTTTATCATGATTGTATCCACCTTGATATTTTTTGACGCCAAGGTGCATCATAAGCTTTTGGGTTATTTGGATGTACTCATGAACATCGGGAAGACGATTTTTTACACGGCAAAAACCCGGTTCGATAATGCGAAAACGCCAATCGAAAACTCTAGGTCACCATTCGACAATGGAAAAATTTTACCAGTCGGCGACGCGACCGGCAGCCGGATAAAGCACGCCGTAGTCATCCTATTTTTTATCGTTCAACTGCTGTTTCCCTTCCGCTACTTGGCTTATCCCGGGGAACTTTTTTGGACGGAAGAAGGATACCGGTTCTCGTGGCGGGTCATGCTGATGGAAAAATCCGGATACGCTCAATTTAAGGTAGTCGATGGCGAGACCGGAAAATGGTTTTACGTGGATAATACGGACTTTCTGACGCCCTTTCAGGAAAAGCAAATGGCCTTTCAACCGGATTTTATCTTGGAATATGCCCACTATTTGAAATCCGATTTCGAAAAGAATGGCCATCAGGATGTCGAGGTGTATGTGGACAGCCGCGTTAGCCTCAACGGGCGTTTGAGCGCACCTTTTATCGACCCGGATGTCGATTTGGTCCTAGAAAAAGAATCTTTTGAACACAAAGAATGGATACTCCCCTTTGAAGATGAGATTACTGGTATTTAGCACATTATTCCTTTGTTTTAGCGTTCTTCCGATATGGGGCCAGCTCACCATTTCCGGAACGGTGACCGATACCAAGGGTCTTCCGGTCGTGGATGCCGAGGTTTACCTCAAGGGGATTCAAGTTTTGGAAACTACGGACGCCGAAGGCCGCTTTGAGTTTTCCGAAGTTCCCGGCGGGAAATACACGCTTATTGTCTTCGCCCTAGAATATGAGGTCTACGAAAAAGAATTGACCTTCGACATTCCGTTTTCGCTCAATATTCAGCTTGAGCCACTACGGGCAGAACAACTTTCGGAGGTCGTGCTGACCCAGCGCCGCGAACGGATTTTTGCATTAAAACGGTTAAGAAAAGTTGAGGGAACGGCCCTCTACGCCGGTAAAAAGAGCGAGGTCGTACTGCTCGAAGGCATTACCGGCAACCTCGCCGCCAACAATGCCCGCCAGGTTTATAGTCAGGTGGTGGGACTCAACATCTACGATAATGGCGATGCAGGATTACAACTGAATATCGGCGGCAGGGGCCTAGATCCCAACCGGACGGCCAATTTCAACACCCGACAGAATGGATACGACATTAGTGCCGATGTGTTGGGCTATCCCGAGAGCTACTACACTCCACCGGCGGAGGCTTTACAGGAAATTCAAGTAGTCCGCGGGGCAGCTTCCCTGCAATACGGAACCCAGTTCGGCGGATTGGTCAACTTCAAGATCAAGCCACCGAATCCCAACAAACAGATCGAGTTGGTTACCCGGCAGTCCGTTGGTTCCTACGGTCTGTTCACCAGTTTTAACAGTCTTGGTGGCACGGCTGGCAAGTTTGGATACTACACCTATTTCAACTACAAAAAAGGAAATGGATTTCGCCCGAATTCCCAATACGACAGCAAAAACTACTTCGCCCATCTGGATTATAATTTTTCGGAAAATACCAAACTGACCTTGGAAACTACCTTCCAGAACTACCTCGCCAAACAGCCCGGCGGACTCACCGATGCCCAATTTTATGAAAACCCGACTTTTAGTAATCGTGAGCGGAACTGGTTCCAGGTCGACTGGAAGCTGTATTCCCTACGATTGGACCATAAATTTTCCGCAAAGACCGATTTCAGTTTGAACCTTTTTGGATTGGATGCCTCCCGTGAAGCCCTTGGCTTTCGGACCAATAGGGTTTCGCAACCCGATAATCCCGAAGAGCCGAGGGAACTGTTGGTCGACCGGTTCAACAACTGGGGCGCAGAGGCCCGAGTGTTGACCAGATATCCATTATGGGGCAATGAATCCGTTTTGTTGCTGGGTTCCAAATTCTACCGCTCCCGGAATGAGCAACGTCAAGGTCCCGGTCCGACCGGCGATGACGCGGACTTCACTTTCGCTGACGATGAGTTTCCCGATTACGAACGGCAGTCCCAATTCGAATTTCCCAACGCCAATCTTGCTTTGTTCGGGGAAAACAATTTCAACCTAAGCGATAAATTCAGTCTAACCCCAGGCTTCCGACTGGAGCATATCAAAACCGAAAGCCAGGGCAGTTATCAAAATATTGTACTTGATCTGGCCGGAAACGTTGATCTTAATCAAGAGATTCCCGATAACCGCACTTTCGACCGGACGTTTTTTCTTCTCGGTCTTGGTGTGAGCTACAACGCCTCACCAAATGTGGAACTGTACGGCAACTTTTCACAGAATTACCGCTCGGTCACCTTCAATGATATCCGCGTAGTGAATCCCTCGTTCCAAGTGGATGAGAACATTAACGACGAGGAGGGATTCACAGCCGATATTGGTGCAAGGGGCCGATATGAAGATATACTTTCCTACGACCTCGGTGTTTTTACGATACTCTACGACAATCGGTTAGGTGAAATCTTAAGGCCTGCCACCCGTACCGGAGAAAACGGAGAGGAAATCGAGACCGGCGGGGTCGTCCGCTTTCGGGGCAACATCGGTACGGCCCTGATGTACGGACTGGAAAGTTTTGCGGATTGGAACATCCAAGAAACCATCCTTCCCGAAACCGAAAAGCTCAAGCTGAACTATTTCGTAAACCTCGCCCTGACCCGTTCGGAATACCTATCCTCCGAAGAAAATAATGTGGAGGGAAACCAAGTGGAATTCATTCCCAACATCAACTTAAAGACCGGCTTGAATTTTGGCTACGGAAATCTTTTGGGAAGTCTGCAATACACGTATCTTTCCGAGCAATTTACCGATGCGACCAACGCGGAACCCTTGTTCGGCACGGAACCCGGGGCAGGAGTCGTAGGGACGATTCCCGCTTATGACATTATGGATTTGAGCCTATCCTATTCCTTTAAAAGATGGAAACTGGAAGCCGGTATCAACAATCTTTTAGATAACAGTTATTTCACCAGAAGGGCCACCGGATATCCCGGTCCCGGAATTATCCCCGCCCAACCGCGAACGTTTTATACGACCTTACAATTGAACCTTTAACATTTTACATCATGAAAACGCTAAAAACTATCCTCATCATTTTACTGATTGCCCTGATCGGCATGCAATTCTACCGTCCCCAAGATAACGATGCCGAAGTCCGTGATGTGGCATCCTTCGAAGCGGAGACGAAACCATCCCCCGAAATCCGTACCATCATGGAAAACACGTGCTACGACTGCCACAGCAACAAAACAGTCTATCCTTGGTATGCCGAAATAGCACCGGTATCCTATTGGATTGCGGACCACGTCGACGAGGGCAACGAACATTTCAACGCCTCGGTCTGGGATACCTATGACGATAAAAAGAAAGATCACAAATTGGAAGAGCTCATCGAAGAGGTCGAGGAAGGCGAAATGCCTTTGAACGAGTACACTTGGCTGCACGGTGGAGCCTTGAACGAGGAGCAGCGGCAGGCGGTGATACAATGGGCGGAGCAGGCAAGGAGCAATTACAAGATGGGCATGTCGGCGGAATAAGTCCGGTCGTTTCGTATGCCGGCTTTAGGCGGTATGTGTTCACGTTGAGTACAGATAAATGGGCGTTGCTCTAGAACATATGGGTAGGGACAAAAACGGGGAATAATTCGAACGCCGGTTGCCTGTTAGGGGCTCTATTCTTTATTCTGTCTACGGAGCCGTAGTTGCCCTTTTTTCACTACATTTGCACGCAATTAAATCCTTAATTGCCATGCAAGCCCACCACGATAAAATTTTAGGCGAAGGCCTCACCTACGACGACGTACTGCTCGTTCCCGCCTATTCCGAAGTACTTCCCCGAAAGGTCAGTATCGAATCCAAATTTACTCGTAATATTTTCATCAACGTACCTATCGTTTCGGCGGCCATGGATACGGTGACCGAATCCCGGATGGCCATCGCCATCGCCCAGGAAGGCGGCATAGGGGTCTTGCACAAAAATATGAGTATCGACCAGCAGGCGGTCAAGGTGCGCAAGGTAAAACGGGCGGAAAGCGGAATGATCATGGATCCGGTGACCTTGCCTTTAGATTCCCAAGTGAAGCACGCCAAGGCCCACATGAAGGAATTCAGCATCGGTGGCATTCCCATCGTCGATGATGGTGGTAAGCTTCTCGGTATAGTCACAAATCGGGACCTACGTTTTGAGAAAAATAATGACCGGCCGATATCCGAGGTGATGACCTCCGAAAATTTGGTGACGGTAGGGGAGGGCACCTCCCTGGAACAGGCCGAGGACATTCTGCAGGAAAACAAAATCGAGAAGTTGCCCGTGGTCGATGAAAATGATAAGCTGGTAGGGCTGATTACCTTTCGTGACATTACTAAATTGACCCAGAAGCCGATTGCGAACAAAGATTCCTACGGCCGGTTGCGGGTAGCCGCTGCCATCGGGGTTACTCCCGATGCAGTCGACAGGGCAGACGCGCTGGTCGCTGCCGGGGTCGATGCGGTGGTCATTGATACGGCCCACGGACATACCAAGGGAGTGGTGGCCGTCTTAAAGGAAGTCAAGAAAAAATTCCCAGATCTGGAAGTGATCGTTGGAAACATAGCTACCGCCGAAGCCGCCAAATATTTGGTCGACGCAGGCGCGGATGCGGTCAAGGTAGGTATCGGACCCGGTTCCATCTGTACAACGCGGGTGGTGGCCGGAGTGGGATTTCCTCAGTTCTCGGCAGTCCTAGAAGTAGCGTCGGCCATTAAGGGAAGCGGTGTTCCCGTGATTGCGGACGGAGGAATCCGTTATACCGGTGATATCCCCAAGGCCATCGCGGCCGGGGCGGATACGGTGATGCTTGGCTCATTGCTTGCCGGTACTAAGGAATCCCCCGGGGAAACGATTATTTACGAAGGTCGAAAATTCAAATCCTACCGGGGCATGGGCTCGGTTGAGGCGATGAAAGAAGGAAGCAAGGACCGCTATTTTCAGGATGTCGAGGACGATATCAAAAAACTGGTTCCTGAAGGAATAGTCGGCCGGGTGCCCTATAAAGGAGAACTCTACGAAAGTATCCATCAATTCGTCGGCGGACTACGGGCCGGAATGGGCTATTGCGGAGCAAAAGATATTGCTGCCCTGAAGGAAAACGGCCGATTTGTGAAAATTACTTCCAGCGGTATCCATGAAAGCCATCCCCACGATGTAACTATTACCAAAGAGTCCCCGAACTATAGTCGGTAGTTTAAAGAGCATTTCGCCTTGGGCTACTGTCAAGTACGAATCCGAAGCGCGGACTTGGAATGCAGTTTCTTCGAGGTTATCTCCCTTGCTGACCGGAATATTCTTTCCAATCCTTTTCCTTATAGATATCGTCGCCAAAGTATTTTGCGATGTTCAGAAACGGCTCCGGCTTTTGATAGCCGGGCACGGGGGACAGCATGTTCATTTCCTCATCGAGAAAAATAGTAGTAGGATAGCTCAATCGGCCCTGCATCAAGGTGGCGGCGAATTCGTGATAGCCTTTTCGGCCTTGGGGTACAAACTTGTAAGTTTTTCCCTTGAATTCAATAGGGTCTTTTCCTTCTCCATCCAACTTGACCATGTAAAAATTTTCGGACATATATTCGGCCACCTTGTCATTTTGAAAGGTATCCTTATCCATTTTCTTGCACCAGCCGCACCAATCGGTATAGACGTCGATAAAAATTTTCTTGGGATTTTCTTCAGTGGATGCCCGTTCGGCCGCTTCTTCCCAAGAGAGCCATTCGACCTCTTGGGCCACGGTCGAAAGTCCAGAGAAGGCTATAGATAGAAATAGGATGGTACGGATCAAGATTTTGGGTGTCTTTTTCATAGGGCAAAATTTTGTCGACTAGTAAGACTTACTGAGCGTTTAGTCCAACAACTATACCAAAGCTAACGAAAAAAGGGATGCTTTATTTTGCTACCGCCTAATGACATTTAAGAACATCCTCCGAATCAAAGAGATTGCACCTTGGCTAAGACGCGACCTGCTCTATTGTTAAGTTTTCTGGGATGAAAAAGGAGTTTACTTATTTAGCCACTACTTTTTCATTTTTTGAAGCAGACTTTCCAGCGAACAGGTCCTTAACATCGACTTGATGCTTAATAAGGTCATCGAAGGTTTCCCGTTCCCTGATCAGAACAGCCTCACCTTTGTGCCACAGTACCTCCGCAGGCCGAAAGCGGGAGTTGTAGTTGCTGGCCATCGTAAAACAATAGGCCCCGGCGTTGTGGAAACAAAGAATATCGCCCTCCGAAATCTCGCTGATCCGTTTGTTACTGGCAAAAGTATCGGTTTCGCAGATATAGCCAACGACGGAATAGTAGCGTTCGCGGCCTTCGGGATTCGAGATATTGCGGATTTGATGCGTGGCACCATAAAGCATGGGCCGAATCAAATGGTTGAAACCGGAATCGATACTGGCGAATACCGTTGAGGTAGTCTGTTTTACTACGTTCACGCGGGCCAGAAAGTGTCCGGCCTCACTGACAAGAAATTTCCCGGGCTCGAAGGCCAGAGTCAGTTCCTTGCCGTATGCCTTACAGAATTCGTTGAAGCGGTCGCCGAGTTTTTGGCCCAATTCTTCGACGTTGGTCTGAATGTCCCCTTCTTTATAAGGTACTTTAAAACCGCTGCCGAAATCGATAAAGTCAAGATTCTTAAAATTTTCTGCGGTCTCAAAGAGTATTTCCGAGGCGTAAAGAAAAACATCAATGTCCAGAATATCGCTTCCGGTATGCATGTGGATGCCGTTCACGTTCATTTTCGTCAGTTCGACGATGCGAAGTAAATGGGGAATCTGATGGATGCTAATCCCGAATTTTGAATCGATATGCCCTACAGAAATTTTGGAATTCCCTCCCGCCATGACATGGGGATTGATTCGGACACAAACTGGAATATCCGGATGCTTAGTACCGAACTGCTCCAAAATGGATAGGTTATCGATATTGATACGTACGCCCAATTGGGCGGCCTCTTCGATTTCTTCCAGCGACACACCGTTGGGCGTGAAGATAATATCCTCCGGGTTGAAACCTGCCAACAGTCCCAGTTGCACCTCTTGGATGGAAACTGTATCGAGTCCACTGCCCAAGCTGTTCATCAATTTGAGAATAGCCACGTTCGATAGGGCCTTGGCCGCGTAATTGAGCTTTAGGTTCTTGACTCCGCTAAACGCTTGGGTCAGGCGTTGGTACTGGGCAATTATTTTCTCCGAATCATAGACATAAACGGGGTCGCCGTAGGTGGCGGCAATTTTCAGCAAATCGGACGGATTCATAGGCTCTAGATTGATTTCGTGTTGACTACAAATCTAACCCGTTCCTACGAAGTGAACAAGAAATCCTATCATTAAATGAATAATACAACAAAAAGTTATATTTGAAACATTTTGGGTGCAAGAATATAATTTATCGGGAGGGCATCGATTTGGGGTTTTACCAGTTTCATGCGTATCGCGTCGGAGTCCTTTCACTTTTTTGGTATGGTTTTCGGTGGTGCATCAGGCGAGTTTTGTTGCCGTTTATCCTTTTGAATCGTATTTTTATCTGAAAATGGACCATCTATGAAATTACCCTTATTTCCTCTTCAATCTATCTTTTTTCCAGGCGAGACCGTCCCCCTACATATTTTTGAAGAGCGTTACAAACAGCTCATCCGGGATTGTAGGGAAGAGGCGGTCACCTTCGGTATTCCCGTTTATATCAATAACGGCGTCGCGTTCGGAACCGAGGTGCAACTGGTGGAAATCGTGAATACCTACGATAGCGGCGAAATGGATGTTACCTGCGTCGGCCGCCAGGTTTTCAAGATTCTCAGCTTTGAGGATAAGATGGAAGACAAGCTCTACGCTGGCGGTGAAATCGAGTTTTTGGACAATGTCAACGACGTCGACCGCGAAACGAAAAACGAGGTGCTCGATCGATTGCACGAACTTTATGAATTAATGGATGTACCCTTTACGCCCCTGTCCGTTGAAAAGTTCAATAGCTATATTCTGGCCCATAAAATGGGATTATCTTTTGAGCAAGAATACCATTTGTTGCAGCTGCGAAAGGAAAGCGAGCGAATGGCCTTTATCAAATCCCATTTGGTGAACACCATTGCGGTGTTGCAGGAAGTCGATCGCACCAAACGTACCATCGAGATGAACGGAGATTTCCGAAATTTCGATCCCTTGGATTTTGAGGATTTCAAAATTTAAGTTCGTGAATCATGGCCTACCGCTCCGTCTAGTGCGAACTATTTTCCTATTTTTGTAATTGAACCTTTAGATACCTATTATATGAACCTTCACGAATATCAAGGAAAAGAGATACTGAACAGCTTCGGTGTGCGCATTCAGCGCGGCATTGTGGCCCATAATGCCAAGGAAGCCGTTGAGGCCGCCAAGGAACTGACGGCCGAGACAGGTACCGGATGGCATGTCATCAAGGCTCAGGTACACGCCGGGGGCCGTGGCAAGGGCGGCGGTGTCAAATTGGCCAAAAACCTAAAAGAAGTCGAAGATATTGCAGGTGACATTATAGGTATGAACCTCGTTACTCCACAGACCTCTTCCGAAGGAAAAAAAGTGCATCAGGTATTAGTGGCCGAGGATGTCTATTATCCCGGCGATAGCGAGACCAGCGAGTTCTATATGTCCGTTTTACTGAATCGTGCTACAGGCCGAAATATGATCATGTATTCCACCGAAGGCGGCATCGATATTGAGGAAGTCGCAGACAAAACCCCACACCTGATTTTCAATGAAGAAATCGACCCGGCCACAGGCCTCATGCCCTTTCAGGCCCGGAAAATCGCCTTCAATTTGGGACTTTCGGGAACGGCCTTCAAAGAGATGGTAAAGTTCGTAACCGCATTGTACAAGGCGTATTCGGAAAGCGATTCCAGCATGTTCGAGATCAATCCGGTTTTAAAGACGTCCGACGATAAGATTATGGC
>JBAUIP010000568.1:0-7818 GCA_049683055.1 Pricia sp. | reverse complement strand
CTCCTGTATCTGTTCATCGCTATAGCTCACCATTTTTTCTCCGGTGTTATAACTATAGGCATCGCCCGCCCGCGCATACAATAGCCGCAAAAAGTCGTAGATTTCGGTAATGGTACCGACCGTAGATCGGGGCGATTTCGAGGTAGTCTTCTGTTCGATGGCAATGACCGGTGAAAGTCCGTCTATCTTATCCACATCGGGACGTTCGAGCCCCCCTAAAAATTGTCGCGCGTATGCGGAAAAAGTTTCGATGTATCGGCGCTGGCCTTCGGCATAAATCGTATCAAAGGCCAAAGAGGATTTACCACTACCGGACAACCCGGTAATCACTACCAATTTTTCCCGGGGAATGGTAACATCGATATTCTTGAGATTATGGACCCGAGCGCCCTGAACCTCTATATTTTCTTCGTATTCAATCATTTTTTCAAAGCAAGGCGGCAAAGGTACGGTTTTGGGTCTAAAAAGCGGAACGGGGCGAACTTAATTGTTTGTGAATTAGGTCACCCTACTCAAAAACGCCAAATCCTTTTCTGAGCATATCAATAAAGGGCCGAACCAAGATGATGTCCACGATGCTACCGTTGCTGGAACCAAAAGATAATACCTCTTAAACTGCTTCTTTTTTCTCGCTCAGGTATTTCCAATACCGCTTTGGCACATGTTGGGTGTGCAGTTTTTTGTTGATTCGGGATTTGATATTGGTGCTCCTAAAGTAATTGTTCCAAAGGTCTTGGTAGTTGTATTCCTCCTCCAAAAAAAGATTACTCCTACGAATACTGTTGCTATATATCTCGTCAAGATCCAAGGAAACGATTTCGACACTTTCCAGATCGTAAAAAATACCGTAGTTGCGCTTTACATCATAAATCAACCACTGTTGGTCGGCATAACGGGAGCGAAAGTGTTTGGATATCAAGGGCAACACATTGAAATCAGGCTCGATATTCGCAAAGTATATATCGTCTCTAGTCAATTGAAAGCGAACAAAGGCCTCCATGCGGTGTTTTTCCCTGCCAACGGACTTCGCCAATTGACTTATTTTCAAAATGATTCCATCTGAGTAGTCGGAATGAATGGAATCCTGACCACCAAATAATTTCCGAACATAGCGGTAGAGTAGGAGTTCTATACCCTCGGATTCTCCCAAGAAGGCGAAATAGAGGTTCTTTATGGCGGAGTGGCTCTTCTTTTGTATCCCGTTCCAGACCCGTTTCGCTTTGTTGGTGTGGGTAAAAATGGTTTCCGTTTCGGAGAACAACCCGTTTTGGCTCAAAGAACTTTTCTGGATGTCCGCTACGTGAATCTTTTCTTCAAAAGCCACGAAAATAGCGGTCAAAAATCCATTAAAACTCCCGTCGTAAATCAATACTTTTGAATTTTCCATGATGTTTCATTTAGTGTTCTGGCGGACATAATTATCGTTCAATTTATCCTTTAAAATATGAAGCGTTTCCATAATGGGTCCCCGGTCATTATGGGATAAGCTTTCCAAAGTGGTACTAGGGTTGAGGGATACGACTTCGACCAAGATTTCCAAAACCCTTTCGTTCAATTTCTGCCCTAGCGGCGAATCGCCCAATTCCTCGATTTCTTTTTTGAGGCCGTAGTAAATCTTGGCTACATCCTCCTTAAAGGCATATTCCTGTTGCAATCTCTTGTTTTGGCTTCGTTGCTTACTGGCATAGATGGCAAGCCACACAACTCCCCCCAAAAAAGGAAGGTTTCCCAGGGTGTACTTCCACATTTCGTTGAACTCGAACCGAGCGTAAACAAAGGCAAAAAGGGAGAGTCCCATCATCGCTAAAATGGCTATGATAAAGACCACCAGCCAAAGTATATTCATTATCCGAAACGAATCCTTATGGTCTTTGAAAGCCTTTGCCAAAGCCACTGTGCTAGCCCCTTTCAACAATCCTTCAATTTTTGTGAAAAGATGCTCTTGCTTTTCACGATTCTGTTCGTACAACTTTTCCAAATCCGAAATTTTTCCTTTTATCCTATCTTGAATTCCATCGGAAGCCCCACTCTCATCAGAACCTCCAAAAAGTTCATCGTTAAAAGTTTCAATTTCGGTTTTCATTCTAGTAACGGCCGCTTTTTGATGTTCAAATTCTTCCAAAAAGGACTGGAGCTGCAAGGCCATGGATTTCTTTCCGGATGGCGAAGGCTTGAAAATCGCATCGTAAATGGAATTAATTTCCGCCTTTTTTCCTGCAATCTGTTCTTTGGTAGTTTCAAATTGTTCAAAAAGGGTGGGCTCATCATCGCCGCCCTTGATCAATCGTTCCTGAACCTCCGAAATCTCGTTCAATACCGAATTGGCGTTCTCCTTAAAATCATTGACGATACGTTTCAGGTAGGTTTTCTGCCCCCTCGTCAAACTCCGTTCCTCTGCCATAGCTGCATACATTTATTTGGGGATGTTAGTTAATCAAGTAGGTTGTGCGAATAGGTTAAGTTGTGGGCTGTATTCCTTTCTAAATTTCCCGACGGAATTCCGTAATATCCGTCCTTTTATGGTTTGGGTATCCAAATCGCCACGTTCCCATCGGGTGGAATCGCAGACAATGAAATATTTCGCTCGGTTTAAGGCAACGCCTATATTTTTCAAGTGTTCCCAGTTCAGTTTCCGGAACCGGCGGGCGTTAACAATTTTGTGTACGGATTTCAACCCCAATCCAGGTATTCGGGCCAACATCCTTATATCGGCTTTGTTAATGTCAACGGGAAACTGATCTAAATGGCGCAAGGCCCATCCCAGTTTCGGGTCGATATCGATGTCCAGATTGGGATGCTCCCTGTTCAGGATTTCCTCCACTCCAAAACCATAAAACCGCAGTAGCCAATCCGTTTGGTACAAGCGGTTCTCCCGGAGCATGGGTACCTGTGTACCAATGGCAGGTAACCGACTATCTTCCGCTACCGGAACATATCCTGAGTAATAAACCCGCTTCATATTATAATTATGGTAATAGTGGGATGCGGAGTACATGATATCCTTATCCGACTCACCAGTGGCGCCGATAATCATTTGAGTACTTTGTCCGGCAGGAGCATACTTAGGAGTAGATTTCAGTATTTTCTTTTCCTCTTTGTATTGTATGATCTCATTTTTGACCTTGAGCATGGGTTTGGTAAAATCTTCATGTTTCTTGTCCGGCGCCAACAACTTAAGACCGGATATGGTCGGCACCTCTATATTAACGGACAAACGGTCGGCATACAGTCCAGCTTCCCTCATCAGCTCGTCGCTGGCTCCGGGAATGGACTTGAGATGGATGTATCCATTGAAATTTTCTTCGGTACGGAGCTTTTTAGCCACAGCGACCAGACGTTCCATGGTGTAATCGGGACTTTTGAAGATGCCGCTGCTCAAAAAAAGCCCCTCTATATAGTTGCGCCTATAAAAATTGATGGTCAGGTCCACCACTTCCTGAATCTTAAAGGCGGCCCGCTTGATATCATTACTCTTGCGGGTCACGCAATAAGCGCAATCGAAGATGCAATAATTGGTCAACAGAATTTTTAAAAGGGATACACACCGACCATCTTCCGTATAACTATGGCAAATACCCATACCTGAACTGTCGCCGAGACCTTTACTACTGTTGGTGCGCTTGCTACCACTGCTCGAGCAGGATACATCATATTTGGCGGCATCTGCCAAAATGTTCAATTTTTCCTTAATCCGTTCAAAAGACATAATCATGTTTGTAATTAATCCAAAATTATGGATAAATTCCTAATTATGGAAATAATCCAAATAAAATTTTGGATATATTCCAAAAATTGTATCTTTGAGCAGAATCCAACCGTAAATAGTTGCGTAAGAACAGTTGATAGCGGAGTAGGTCTAAATTTTAAGAGGATATGGAAAATGAGGTTACTTTAAAACGTTTCGCGGAAATTCGCCGGGATTTGGAATTCACCCAAAGTGAGTTCGCCCAGAAATTGGGAGTTTCGAGCACAACGGCCGATATCGAAAGGGGGCGCACCAAATTGTCGGGCAAGGTGGTTCTGGAACTATTGAAGCAATTCAAGATCAATCCCCTTTGGCTGTTCGGGGAAAGCGACGATAAATATTTGGAAACCTCTAACACTAGTGTTATACCCAAGGTAGTCACGGTCGATTCGGCCGATCGGGAGAACATGGTTCTGGTCAACGCCAAGGCAGCGGCCGGATATCCTCAAAATATTCAGGATGCCAGTTGGTACCAGCAATTACCGGCCTTCGACCTGCCGATACCTGAGTTCCGCAACGCCACCTATCGGGGATTTCAGGTAGAAGGAGACAGTATGTTGCCCAACTTGAAACCGGGGGAATGGGTTTTGGCACGGGCGGTAGAACATATCGATGATGTGAGTCCGAATAAAATGTATGTTGTTGTTTTGGAGGATGCCGTTTTGGTGAAGAAAATCGAAAAGCGACCCAATTCCAATAACATTACTTTAGTATCCCTAAATGAAACGTATCCCCCCTACGATATTAAGCCGTTTCAGGTCCAAGAAATTTGGCAGGTAAGTAGTAGAATCACCTTTGGTGAGGATGCTTCGACCGAAAAAGGACTGCTCAGGCAGTTGCAGGAATCCATGGACGAGCTGAAAAGCCAGTTGACACACGTGAAAAAAGTATAGACTCACGACTTTGTTATTCTGCTTTCGGATTTAGAGCATGTGTTTACCTGCTAAGAGGGTATAAATTCTCACAGCTTTAAATTGTACACTCCGCTTTCCCGTAGGTTAAACCCAAGACTTTTGTACAAGCTAATGGCAGGTTTGCGGTGATGGCCTGAAAAAAGTAAGATACCATCAAGGCCCAGATGTTCTCCTTCATCGATAAGTTTTTTCATCAATTGCCTTCCAAACCCTTTTCTGCGATGTTCGGCGTCCACAACTACATCCTCCACAATACCACGATAACCTGAAATTGCTTTGTAGGTAGCCAATAAGGCCAAACCGACAATTTTTCCATCCACTTTGCATACAGCCACGATAACATGGTTGTCATCTTGAAGGATTTGATGCAAGGGCCGCTGTCGGATGTCAGCATTCAACTGCCGGAACAGTTCCGCTATTTCAAGCTGAACCGAATTATCAATATCCGTTTTTCTTAGGATTTCTATTTCCATTTATTTATAGGATTATTTGTTTGCTTTTCAACTTGTTTGCGGAAACCGGACAAACTCGATTTTGGTATCCCCATAAAACCTTTCTTCACTATATTGCTCGCTCAGGATAAATGGAGTGTAAGTGAGCAGAGTATAAATACAAGTGGAATTCATCTTTGGTGACATACGTACGGTTCAACACAGATTAATTTTTAGTTATACGCCTTGACTTCCTCCATTCTAAAGCTCATGGGACCTAGTTCATGTGAGGTCGGCAGAAAAACACCACTCTCCATAACCTGCCAATCGTCCCAAGTAGCTTCGAGTCCTCCAACAGGTATAATTTCGACCCAAAGACGAAAGCTTTTCGGAAAACCATTCGGCCCGAGTTCCCAAAGATAAGAATCGCCCGGCGTAGTACCACCCGAAGTGTAGGTGATTAACAGCCCCTTCGAACCATCTTCCAATGGCACGGTACTTCGTTCCGTGCCCGGATCAAAAACCTTGAAGGGCGCAACGAGCCAAAAGGAATCGTTGTTGAAATGTTGAATTGCTTTTTCGATTAAATCGGCTCTGGAATTTTCGGTCACTTCGATATTTGCTTCAAAAATGCTACTTTTTTCCGGATGGTTCAGGTTTAAGAGGACTCGATGATTATCCCATTCTACCTGAACTATACCATTTTGTTTATCCCATTTGTAGCGATGTGAGCCCTCCTTGAAATTCCATTCCAAGTAGCGGGTTTCTTTGTACGCAGTGTCATTGATTGCTTTGAGCATCGATTGGGCCAAGGCATCCGCTTCCTCACCTCTTTTACCGTCGGGCAGAGGCTCGTTGTAGATGGCATAGAGTATACCGAATATAATGGCGCCAAGAAAGGCAAGACCCGCAATAATCTTTAATAGTATTTTCAAAATTCTTCTCATGAACCCACTTATACAGATCTCTCCCTTACCAATTGTGAAAAGCGTCGCGTTTAATACCCGACCGCCGTATCATCGCCTCGGCGATCCGCACCGCCTTCCAAATGACCGTTGGGAAGCACGCGTATGGCGTTGACCTTTCCGATGATAGGCGTTCTATCTTCGTTGATATTATAGCCCTTTGACTTTAAATCGGACTTAAGCTCGTCAGAAAATCCCTGTGGCTCGAACATAATGACATCGGGGAGCCATTGATGGTGGAACCGGGGGGCGTCTACCGCCTCTTGCATGCTCATCTCAAATTCATAGGCGTTTAGAATCGTTTGCGCCACCGCGGTGATGATGGTCGATCCGCCGGGAGTGCCGACGACCATCCACAATTCGCCTTCTTTCTCAACAATAGTAGGTGTCATACTACTGAGCATTCTTTTTTCAGGGGCGATGCTATTGGCCTCGGCACCTATCAGCCCGAACATATTCGGAACCCCGGCCTTCGCGCTGAAGTCGTCCATTTCGTTGTTCAAAAAAAATCCCAGTTCGTCACAATAGAGTTTCGAGCCGTAGGCGCCGTTGAGCGTCGTGGTGACGGATACCGCGTTGCCCTCGGCATCGACGATGGAGTAGTGGGTGGTTTCCATACTCTCGGCTATTTGAATGTTTCCTTCTTGAATTTCGGAGGATTTTGTGGCTTGGTCGAAGGAAAAGCTTTCCATCCGTTGATTCAAATAATCTTCGCTCGTTAAGGTTTCAGTGGGAATCTCCACAAAATCGGGATCGCCCAAGTAAAAGTTACGGTCGGCATAGGCACGGCGGGCGGCCTCGGTGAAAAGCTGGATTTCCTTTTCGGAATTATGCCCATATCTGGAAATCGTATACGGTTGCAACATCGAAAAAATCTGGTTCAGGGTGATACCCCCGCTGCTTGGTGGACTCATGGAGATAATCCGTAGGTCTTTGTAAGAAAAATCGATGGGTGTTCGCCATTTGGCCTTATAACTTGCCAAATCTTCTTCGGTTATGAAGCCTCCGTTCTTCTGGATGAACAATGCAAGTGTTCTGGCAGTTTCCCCTTTGTAGAATCCATCCCGGCCCTTTTGTGCGATACGTCGCATGGTCTCGGCAAGTACGGGGTATTTTAAAACGTCCCCGGGCTTCGCATTGACAGGAAAGTCGGTCCCCCCGCCATTGACCAAAAGAATTTTCTGACGATAGGCCTCAAAGTGGTCCGCTTGCTTCTGGGTCACCACGATTCCGTTTTCGGCAAGTGCAATGACCGGTTCAAAAATGGTCGCAAGTGGAAGGTTTCCAAATTTTTCGTGTACCGCTATGACTCCCGCCACGGTTCCGGGCACCCCGACCGCCGTGGCACCCACAGTGCTCATTTGGGGGATTACGTTTCCAAGCGAATCCAAGTACATATCTTTAGTCGCCGAAAGCGGGGCCTTTTCGCGATAGTCCAGTGCTCCCGTGGTGCCATCGGCCTTGCGATAGACCATAAATCCGCCGCCACCGAGATTGCCGGCGAAGGGGTAACCTATGACCAGGGCCATCTCGGTGGCCACCATGGCATCGAAGGCGTTACCACCATTCCGCATAATTTCGATTCCAATTTCTGAGACTTCCTCCCGGGCAGAGACAACCATGGCATTTTCGGCAACCCGGCCCGTGGGAGTTGCGGGAAGGGATTTGCAGCCAACGAAAAGTAATACTACAAAACCGAACGGTATAAAATTTTTGACCGATTTCAACGAAAGTAACAAGGTGAGATATGAAGATACTTTAAG
>JBAUIP010000567.1:0-16124 GCA_049683055.1 Pricia sp. | reverse complement strand
TCGTACTTCCAGGATGGACTCATCCTCACCAAATACGCCTTTAAACTGATAAACTGCATAATGAGGAGCCTCCTTTGACTTCAGCATTTGGTGAAAGGTCATCGATTGATATTCACCAAATTGCCTACTTACTTTTGAATATGCTTTTTTCTGAAGCTTCGGGGTCAAACCCTTGATCATTTCTTCGGTAGCCTCAGATGCGTTGAGAGCATAGGGGCTCCCGCTTTTTTGGTTCTTCAAGAGCTTTTGCGAGAGCTCTTTCGCAAATTGTAATCTACTATCGTCAATATTTGCAGAATCAATCTTTTCGTAGCTGGGAACGTTCTGACAGCTAGCTGTAAGAGCCATGACGAGAAAGCAGACACCAAATGTGATATACTTCATTTCCTCTATTTTATCTATAAATATAACATACAAGTTTTTTTTATTCCTCCAATAACAATCGCGTATCCAAAGTATTGTTCACGATAACGTTGAACCGATTGCGGAGAGCGTTGTACGCATCGATCATTTGAATGACCGATTCCCGCGGGTCCAGACGGTAAAAAAGGTCGCCCTTGACCTTGAGCATATAGGTCTTAAAAACTTTTTGACGGCTTTTAATTTCGGGCTTGTCCAACCTGACGGGGTATTCCGAAGTTTCAAGTGCTTTTTGCTTCTCGATGATATCGTCGATAATCAGGCTTAGGTCATCGCGGTTGGCTACCGTATACATCGCGTCGAAGCTGGCTTCCAAAGCATCGTATTCGGTCCAATTCTCAATGACGGATTGCGCCTTTGCGTTGATATCCGATTTTTTAGGCCAGTTCTCGGTGGATATTTCATAGGAGGATGTGCCATCGGACTCCAATTCGGGCTTCTTGTCCTGACAAGAGAAAAATCCTAAAACCATTATGAATAAAAGGATGAATTTTGCCATGGGGCAAAGGTATGAATTTTAGGAAACGGTATCTTTACAGTCGGAACTATATGTCGGTTCCGATTTTATCGAAAGTTAGCTTATGCAAAAATCCATTTTAATTATAGGCGCGTGTGGCCAAATAGGAACCGAACTGACCTATGCCCTACGGGATAAATATGGCAACGAAAAGGTCATTGCTAGCGATATCCGCGAGGGCAATGAGGATTTGATGTCATCCGGACCTTTCGAAATTCTGGATGCCACCGACTACGATGCGTTGGAGGAAGTGGTCGCCTACTATGAAATCGACGAAGTGTATCTGATGGCCGCGATGCTGAGTGCCACGGCGGAGAAATTTCCCATGCGGGCCTGGAACCTCAACATGAATTCCCTTTTCAACGTGCTCAACCTAGGAAAGGAGAAGAAAATCGATAAAATCTTCTGGCCCTCGAGCATCGCCGTTTTTGGATTGAACACCCCAAAATCCGATACGCCCCAAAGCACTATCATGGAGCCCAGCACCGTTTATGGTATCAGCAAACAATCTGGTGAACGCTGGTGCGATTATTACCATTCTAAATTTGGGGTCGACGTGCGTAGTCTTCGCTATCCCGGTCTCATCAGCTACAAGACTATGCCCGGCGGGGGCACCACCGACTATGCGGTCGAAATCTACCATAAAGCCCTTTCCGACAGTCAGTACACCTGCTTCCTGAAAGCCGACACGGCCCTGCCGATGATGTTTATGGACGATGCCATCCGCGCCACATTGCAGATTATGGATACCGAAAGCGACCGTGTCAAGATCCGCTCCTCCTACAACTTGTCGGCTATGAGCTTTACTCCCGCAGAAATGGCGGAGAGCATCAAAAAACATCTTCCCGATTTCGAAATTTCCTATGCCCCCGATTTCCGTCAGGCCATCGCCGATTCGTGGCCTAGCAGCATCGACGATTCCCGCGCCCAGGAAGATTGGGATTGGCAGGCGGAGTTTGATTTGGAAAGGACTTCTGAGGTGATGTTGGAGAATTTGGGATAGCAGTAATTCTTTAGCATACGTCAAACTATATGTGCAGAAATTCCTTTTTATCTACATCCTATGATTTATCAAGGTTTTGTGTGCTTTTTATAGATTGTCGATTTTAATCAATCGGATATATTTTTGAAATTCCTTCCTGACCTTTGGGAACAGAAACAGTAAACCTAACATGTTAGGAAATACCAACGCCAGTATCATGGCATCCGAGAACTTGATTACGGCGTCCAAAGTGATAGCTGCGCCCAATACTGTAAATAAGAGAAATATCACCTTGTACAGCAAGTCTGAAAACCTTCCCCTTCCGAACAAATACTTCCACGCCTGCAAACCGTAGTATGACCAGGACAAAATGGTCGAGAAGGCAAATAGGCACACTGCAACCAAAAGTAAATAGGATGAACCGGCGATACCATCCTCGAAGGCCAGGGAAGTAATATTGACCCCTCCCAAACGGGAGCCGTCGCGCATCAGAGCTTCTCCGTTGATGACATCTCCGTACGCAAAGGCTCCATCTATGTTGAAAATTATGATAAGTATGGATGTCATGGTGCATACCACCACGGTATCGATAAAGGGTTCGAGCAGACCGACCAATCCCTCGGAAGCCGGAAATTTGGTGCTGACCGCCGAGTGGGCAATGGCTGCGGAACCGGCACCGGCCTCATTGGAAAATGCCGCACGGCGAAAACCTTGCACCATCACACCGATGGTTCCACCTGTAATGCTGGCCCTAGGAGTGAAGGCTTCCGAGATGATGGAGACCAGCGCGTCATCAACATATTCGATTTTTGAAAGGATGATGAACAAAGCGGCCCCGATATAGAGCGCGGCCATAAAGGGCACTACCTTTTCCGTGACCTTGGCGATTCTTTTGATTCCCCCGATAATGACTATTCCGACGAGAACGGCGAAAATTATACCGACCACGCTTCCGGACGCCGGACCTTCCAAATTGAACTGCTCGACAATCTGGGAGGCGGCCTGATTCGTTTGAAAGGCATTGCCTCCGCCAAAGGATGCCCCCACGCATAAAACAGCAAACACTATTGCCAATAGCTTCCCTATTTTTTCAAAGCCGTTTTCCTTGAATCCTTTGGACAGGTAGTACATGGGGCCACCATAAACATTGCCCTTGCTATCGATATCCCGATATTTGACCCCTAAAGTACATTCGACAAATTTGGTCGACATTCCAAGCAGGCCCGCCAAAATCATCCAAAATGTGGCTCCCGGGCCGCCAATCGATATGGCTACGGCCACCATCGCGATATTGCCCAATCCGACCGTACCCGACACGGCGGTGGCCAAGGCTTGAAAGTGGTTGACTTCTCCGTCGTGGCTTTGGTCTTGGGGAGAACTGACTACGCCACTATCAACTGCATCCTTTCGCGCCTTGGAATCGTTGTCGCTCTTTTCGAGTTCATCATACTTCCCGCGTACGACCTGTATGGCTGTCGGAAAATGTCTGACGTTGATAAATCCAAAATAAATAGTGAAAAAAAATGCACCTGAAAGAAGAAGTATCAAAACGACAGGAATACCAAAACCGAACATCTGAATTTCCGATAGGATTAGATTTTCCCACCAGATGGCGAACGGCATAAAAGCATCGTTCACTTGTTCGTCGAATCCTTTTTTCTGCGAAAAGGAAGGGGTCGGAACGGCTATCAAAATAGCTACTGCAAATTGCTTGAAACCCATAATGTCCAGATTTTGTTATGGCAGCAAAATGCGTACAATTTCAATGTGGCAAGGAGAATATCAGTAAAAAATCAGGAATGTCAGTAAGGATGTTACCGACGAAAAGCAGCAATCACAGGCCTCTACTAGCCAATATTGGATTTGGGGACTGCCAAACGAATTTTTCGTTCCCGCTTTTCCGACATTTCGAAAAGACTTTCTTTTAGGGGAACGAGGTGCTTATCTTTGGTCCAGTTGTTTTTTCCGAACAATCCATCCAACAACGTGATAAGTATGCGTTTGACTTCATTGTAATCGTTGATGTCGTAGTTTTTTCGGGCCATGGAATTCTTCGGTTTTATTTCCAACCAGCTATTGTTTCCATCCCTTTTTGCCTGGACAAATTTTTCAAATAACTCGTATAGTGCCGGCGTTAGAACTGCAGTTCTTTCCTTACCCCCTGGAAATCCCTTCATCGCGACGACCAAGTTTTGCTTGCCCGCTGTGCTTTTTTCCTTTGCCAAACGTATCCGAAGATTTATACTGCTGGGGATGACATTCTCGATCAGTTCTTTTACCCAGCTCAAGGATAGCGCAAAGAACAGCATGATGAGCGTGGTCTTGAAAATCGCCGAAAAAAGGACGAGGTTGATGGGCGAATCGGCAAGCTTATAAAACTGTGCGGTCAAGGTGACAAAAATCGTAGCGAGCGAGAGCCAAGCAAGGGATTTCAGTCCGCGTTTAACAAAGGACTCCCACAACACAAGACCCAAGAAAAGCAAGGTTAGAAAAGCGTAATAAACGTCCAACTCACTAATAATGCCGTAGGCTTTTCCGGAAATCATTTTACTTAATGTGGGCAGTAAGGAAAAGAGAAAAGGTACTCCGACAATATAAATCCAGTACTTCGATTTTATGATATGGCCAACCGGTTTGGGCAGATATCTAAACCAGGGCAAAGCCAGCAAAATGAACAGACTGTTTAGCAGTGATAGAACACTTCTCGAACCCTCTAACAAATAAGTTCCTTCTGTACTTGTTTCGGAAAAGTATACTTCTCCAAGACCGGAGATACTCCAACACAGAACGGATAACGCTAGCCATACCTGGCCAAAATCCTTTTGCTTTTTGCCGATGTGCCACCAAATTGCCATCAGGGCGATAAAGGCGAACGAACAAGTGGCGAACTGCCACCAGCCGTAAAACAGCAGTATGTCGTTGTTTATCTCCAATTGCTCAATGGACTTTTGTTTGGCGTCCTACAAAAAAACGAAAAAGCCGCCTCAATTTGGTCATTAGGACGGCATGGTTATTTTCTGAATCGGAATAATTGAATCTTGAATGGGCGAAAAGATTCATTTACAATTGCGATACTGTGGTTAAAGACATTTGACAAGGCGACCTTGGCAGTGGAGGCATCTTTCAATCCATTGAGAAGACCGTGAAATTTCACCAAGCAGTTACTGTATCAGTTTCTTGACCTGATTAACAAATTCTATCGTTCTTTCATGCAAAAGATTGGCAGTTTGTTCATCAAAATCATAAAAATCGCTATAGTCTCCTTTTTTGGCGGCTATCGAACAAATCGGAATATAGCTTGCCCAATTCTCTCGAAACCTTTACAGTCTTGACAAACTTCAGGAAAAATTGTGTTTTTATACCCGAATGTGATTTTGCAGAAATTCCACTTCGGAAAAGAAGAGCGCTAACCAAGTAATAGCAGGAATAGTACAGTCGATTGACCATTGAATTCCATAATTCATTTTTGGCCATTACCTCTACAGCCTTTAGAGTCTCTTCAGCTTTCTCAATACGATACCGGATATAATCCTCTTCTCTAAAGTCGGTCATATCTGAATACCTTCAATAGATACGTTTTGATAGAATAGCATTACCGATTGCAGCCGTTCCCAATCGGATTTTGAATATACAAATGTAGATATCGCTTCTTCCAGTTCCAGTTCGAGGTCGAAAAGATGGTGTCGGAAACGCTGTTCAATTTCAAAATTAACAGGGTAGTCCGTAAGAATCAGAACGTCCCAATCGGAATCGTCCTTACTATCTCCTCTTGCTCGCGAACCGAACAGCACAGCTTGCGCGTTGGGGTCAATTTCGGAGATACTCTGTTTGATTTGAGAAATGATATGCTGTTTCTCTGGATGCATAGCCAAAGATACTATATTTTCAATAGGATTTTCAAAGTGTCCAATCCAGATAGGCTTTTTGGCTATTTTCGACTTTCAACGATTTAATTTCCCCGGTACCTTCGAAGCTGTAAATTAGGCCATGGAACTTGTTAATCCTGCCGTTCATCGATAGCTGCAATGCTTCGATACCGTTGAGGGTTACGGTCAGCCAATCGCTTTTTATACTGAAGCTGACCTTGACCCAGCGGTTAAAATCTACACCTAGCTTTGACAGGTCATTGTTTTTTCCGCTGATTGCCCTATCCAGGTGCCATAGCTCCAAATCGGCGATACAGCCCAGATTCGCAAGAGGTATTTTGACGACTTCCCCTTCCATCAAAATGGTGACGGAGGAATTTTGACAGGGATTCAGGACGGGGTCTGTCGTGTTCCGGAATTCGGTCTCGATGTAAAGATCGTTGGCACGAAGGTCGCCGAAGTCATCGACATAACGGAAAACCGTCTTCATGAACCCATCATTTCGGTTGATGCCGTTGTTCGCCAATAGTTGCGGGGTGACCGCGACCCTTCCGATGCCGGTAACGGCGGAATCCTGAAAGTATAACGTACGCTCGCCACTCTGCACCTTGGCCTTCCAGCCTTGTGAAGGTATCAGCACTCCGTGTTCTTTAACCGTCTGCCCGTCGATGACCAATTTGGCTTTAAAGTATCCCAGGTCGAAGTAGATGGAGGTGGCCAAGGAATCTTCCCTTGAGATATCCATCCTTTTACGCTCGTCCCAACTTTGTTGGATTTCGACCTTCGCATTTTCACGTGCCTTTTTAGCGCGGTATTCGAAAACCACCGAATTAGGCAATCCCTGAGTTACCTTATAGCTAGTGAAATAAAAATCATCAGGATCATATTTCGTATCGGTAGCCGAGTAGGATAATGCGATTACTGCTATCAGCATAAAGACCGCACCAGAGATAAAAATAGTCGTCGGCCGAGACTGAAAAGGAGGTAATTCGAACCATTTCCCCTTTGCATTTCCTCGGGCTACCTCGGTATTTCTGACATCGAGGGTGGAAACGAATCCCCTAAAATCGCCATGACCTACATATTGCGCCAAGGTATTCAGCGTCATGTCGCTCGGGTTGGACTCATATTTTATCATTCCCCAAACCCTTTTTAAGGTATTGCTGCTGATGGAAATCTTGGTTTCCTCGAAAATTAGATTCGTCAATTTGTCGAAATCGTAGGAAGACCATTGCGTAGAATCACCCCATTGCAGCTTGGCTTCTATCCTGTTTAGCAGGGCATCGATATGTTCGCTTTGCTTGTTTTCCAAGGCTCAAATCTAACGGTGTATGAGATTGTATGAACTTGTAGTCCCTTTGTACGTACAGCTCCTAGACCTACAGCTAGTTTCGTAACAAAAAACGATAGGCAGCTGTGAAGATTTTATACAATCCTACACAAATATAATTATTACATACTGAGTCCTTTCGATGTATCGGGAGTCCTTAAACAGAAAATCACTATGCACATCAAAAACAACTCCGTTATGAAAATAAAACATCTTATTCAAATGGCCTCGATTTTAGCTTTGAGCACTATCGGGGCGCAGAATAGCCATACCGCCAACTTCGATACCGACGCGTGGGAAATTCAGGCCAAAAACTCCGAATTCAAGGAATACAAAGGAAAGAGGGCCCTATTTCTTGACCGAGGAATTGCACGATTGAAAAATGCCGCCTTCGAGGAGGGCATCGTCGAATACGACATAAGCTTTGAGGAAAAACGGAATTTTGCGGGCATACATTTCCACATAAAGGATTCACTCAATTATGAGGAATTTTATCTGCGGCCACATCAAAGCGGAAATCCCGATGCGATGCAGTACACTCCCGTTATCAATGGCAATGCGGCTTGGCAACTTTATACTGGAGAGGGCTATTGGTCGGCGATGGATTTCAGTTTCGGAGAGTGGATGCACGTAAAACTAGTGGTATCCGGAGAAAAAATGGACGTGTTCATCGAAAATATGGAAAAACCCATTCTTCACGTATACAACCTAAAGCTAGGTAGGCTGTCAGGTGGCTTTGGTTTTGGAACATTTTTGGGAGCCGCATATTATGCAAACCTCACCTACCAAAAAATCGAGAATCCCGAAACTATCGGTAAACCGGACTCGGAAATAAAGGTCGAACCAAATTCAATCCTCGATTGGCAGGTCTCCAAGGCCTTTTCCGAGGTAGAGCTGTTGGGCCTGGTTTCCTTGGAAGAACTAAACGTTCCGATTGAGAAGCAATTGAAAACGGATCCTATGGGTATCCTGAACCTCTCACAAATATCCAAGGTTTCCGATGATACCAACACTATTCTGGCGAAGTTTACCCTCGATGCAGACAAAAATCTACTGAAAAAAATGGATTTTGGTTACAGCGATAAGGTTGTTGTTTTTGTAAATGGAAAACCCATTTATTCAGGCAATAATAGTTTCAGGACCAGAGATTATCGATATCTCGGCAGTATCGGATTCTTCGATTCCGTTTACTTGAATCTTCAAAAAGGCAAAAATGAGATTGTATTTGCAGTGACCGAGAGAATGGGAGGTTGGGGCGTTGTCGCTAAAGTTTCCGATTGAAAAAAGCGGAACTTAAAAATTGAAATGTATTCCGTTTCCAGCGGCTACTAAATTAAATTGCACAAGAAGGCGGGGACAAGGGTTCGATTGGTAATAGTCCTGAAATGCATCTAAGTAAAATATCCTATGGATTTTTACTTTTCCCGAACCGCATCATATCTTTTCAGTACCTCATCTTTTGATAATCTACCCATTAGGCAGTGTTCAGCGGGATTGATGAGATACCGTTCGTTCAGCGCCTCGCGGCCTAGAAGCATCCGGTAATTCATGGTGTCGCGGCTGGCGAGGGTCAGGCGGATGGTGAAGGTATCTTTTCCCAAGGTCAGGCGCGTGCGAATCATAAGGCGTTCTTCGGAGGTGCCCATGCTGCTCTTCACCTTTTTGGTGCGGATGAGCTTGGCCTCACATTTAATAAGGATGTCGGGCCTGTCTTGGATGGGGTCGACCTCGAAGCGGACCCAGTCCTCATCGTTTTTGGAGAAAATTTCGATATTATTGGCATGGATGGAGGATGTTTTGGCACCGGAGTCGACCCTTGCCTTGATGGCCGGGATACTCAATTTTTTAAAGGTGCACCATTCTTCGGAGCCAACTATTCGTAAGTCGTTGGATGCGGTCTTGTTTTTTGAATTTTCCAGTTTTTCGATTTTTTGAGCCTTTTCAATTTTAGCCAACGACCAAAAAAATTTGCGTTTCTATATCGATAAATCGAGACCCAGCCAATTTAATTGTAGCTATTTATTTAGCAAGAAGAAGCCTTCGATTCGTGTTCGTTCGTTACTCTTTCATCCTTGATACTTTTTTCAATTGCCTCTTTCATTTTCGCCGCAACTCGAAAATATCCTTCCGCCGATCTTTGAGATTTCGAACGGCACCAAACTGGTTCAATTCGCGCAGCAAGTCCAAATCCAAGTCGGCAATCAAAATCATTTCGGCGTTGGGAGTCGCCTCCGCCTTGACCCCATTGGTCGGAAAACTGAAATCACAGGGCGTAAACACCATCGACTGCGCAAACTGAATATCCATATTGTGGACTTTGGGCAGGTTCCCGACGCTTCCGGCCACAGCTACATAGCATTCGTTTTCAATGGCGCGGGCCTGGGCGCAATGATGAACCCTTGAAAATCCGTTCTGGGTATCGGTCAGAAAGGGTACGAACAGGATGTCCATTCCATCATCGGCCAGCAGCCGGCTTAGTTCGGGAAATTCTACATCGTAACAAATCAAAATTCCGATTTTTCCGCAATCGGTGTCAAAGGTTTGCAAGCCGGTACCGCCCTGCATGCCCCAGATTTTGGCCTCATCGGGAGTGACATGCAGTTTTTCATAGCGTTCGACGGAACCATCCCTTTTACAGAGATGGCCGACATTCATTAAGCGGTCGCCCTGCATTTCGGGCATACTTCCGGTGATGATATTAATGTTGTACGATACCGAGAACTCGGAGAATTTCTGTACGATAGCTTCCGTGTGTTTTGCTAGCTCCCGAATGGCCTCGGGTTCCGGCAAATGGTTGTTCTCCGCCATCAATGGCGCGTTGAAGAACTCCGGAAAAAGCGCGAAGTCGGACCGGTATCCGGAAACGGAATCGATAAAAAATTCCGCCTGCTCCAAGAGCTCGTCCAGATTTTTATAGGGGCGCATCTGCCATTGTATCAACCCGAGGCGAACCACCTTTTTCTTAGCAATTGCCTTTTTCGAAGGTTTTTGATAGTAGATATTGTCCCATTCCATCAATACCGCAAACTCCTTTGACGCCTTATCGCCATCTAAGTAGCCCTTGAGTATTTTGGACGGGTGAAAATCATTATTGATCTGGAAGCTGAGCACCGGGTCGTGGATTTCTTTGCGCTTGACCTTTTCGATATACTGTTTGGGCGTCAGCGTATCGGCATACTCATGGTAATTTGGAATGCGGCCGCCAAAAGCGATACTCTTTAAATTGAGCTTTTCACAGGTTTCCTTTCGGTAGTCGTATAGCCTTCTCCCCAATCGCAACCCACGGTATTCCGGTTTGATGAAAACGTCGATTCCATAAAGCACATCGCCATCTTCGGTATGGGTACTGAACGTTTCTTGCCCGGTGATTTCCTGAAAGGTATGGTTGTCTTCGAAGCGGTCGTAGTCGACGATAATCGAGAGCGAACAGCCTGCCAAATCACCGTTGACCTTTATCACTACTTGCCCCTCGGGGAACTTTTTGATCAGCGATTTAATCTGTTTTTCTTCCCAATAATTATCGGGCATGTTCTTATAGACCTCCTTCATGGCGGTTTTCAGTTCCTGATAATCCTTCAGATCCAAAAACTTCAGCTCAACATTTTCAATATCCTTTGCTATCATATCTTAGTCCTCATCATCTACTTCATCTTCCTGCATATCCTCAGGGTCCGGCGGCATGACGGCATCCGGATCATCGTCGTCGAAATCCTCGTAATCGTCCTCATCGTAATTTTCCATGGTGTACTCGAGTTTGGCACTGATTTTAACGAGATATTTGGTGTCCTCGGTCAGTACCTCGACCGCCTCGATGCGCTCCCCTTGGGCGTTCTTGAAGGTAATGATATTACGGTCGTCGTATCCATCGGGGTACCGATCGACCAAAAGCTTAAGTACCTCTGGCGTCAGTTTCTTGAAATCGACGATGACACGTTTCAGATTTGGATTGTTACTTTTATTCAAACTGTAATTTTTAATGGTGGTTCGTAAACTCTTCTTGATATATTTTTTATACCATTATTTTCACATATCTAAAAGATACGCAAAAATAAGGGGCGCAACAATGGTAGCATCGCTTTCGATGATATATTTCGGGGTGTCTATATCCAATTTTCCCCATGTAATTTTTTCGTTGGGCACGGCACCGGAATAGGATCCGTAGCTGGTGGTCGAGTCGCTGATCTGGCAAAAATAGTTCCAAAAAGGGGTGTCGGTGCGCTCCATATCCTGATAGAGCATGGGGACGACGCATATGGGGAAATCACCCGCGATACCGCCTCCAATCTGGAAAAATCCGATGCCATTGTCGGAATTATCCGTATACCAATCCGCCAGAAAAGTCATATACTCGATTCCGGATTTCATGGTGGATGCCTTCAGCTCTCCTTTCAATACATAGGATGCAAAAATATTGCCTAACGTACTGTCTTCCCATCCGGGACAGACGATGGGAAGGTTTTTTTCGGCGGCTGCGTACATCCAAGAATTCTCAACATCGATCTGATAGTGCTTTTCCAATACCCCGGATAACAATAGTTTGTAAAGGAATTCATGGGGAAGATAGCGCTCGCCTTTTTCTTCCGCCTCTTTCCAAATTTTGAAAATCGGCTCCTGAATTCTTCGGAAGGCTTCCTCCTCGGGGATGCAGGTATCGGTCACCCGGTTCAATCCTTTTTCCAGCAGAGCCCATTCATCCTTCGGGGTCAGATCGCGATAGTGGGGGACGCGCTCGTAGTGGGAATGTGCCACTAGATTCATGACATCCTCCTCCAAGTTCGCACCGGTACAGGATACGATATGCACCTTATTTTGCCGGATGATTTCCGCAAATATTTTGCCCAGTTCGGCGGTAGACATAGCCCCGGCCAGCGAAACCAGCATCTTGCCTCCGGCCGCCAATTGCGCCTCATAGCCCTTGGCCGCATCGACCAGCGCCGCTGCGTTGAAGTGCAGGTAGTACTTTTGAATAAATTCGGAAATCGCTCCTTTAGTCTTCGTCATCATCGAATTTTGAAGGGGAGTTGCCCGACCGGTAATCGACATCGTACGTATTGTCGTAGTCGTCATCGGCGGCCTCGCCCATAAATTTATAGCTTAGCATTTTGTAATACAATTTTGCCGCCAGAAAATCCGACGACTTATCGGCGGGGTTCGGACAGAGCTCGACAATATCAAATCCGACTACATTCTTCTCCTCGAAGACCTGTTTGAGAAATTCCAGCGTCTCGTACCAGAAAAGTCCGCCCGGCTCGGGAGTTCCCGTGGATGGCATGATGGACGGGTCTAGCGCGTCAAGGTCGAAAGTAATCAGCACGTTGTCGGTCAGGGCCTCGATCACATTATCCATCCAAAATTCATCGTTGGCCATGTCGTGGGCGAAGAAGGTCTTTTCTTCGTCCATAAAGGTTTTCTCGATGCTATCCATGGAGCGGATGCCGACCTGTACGAGGTTCGTGGTCTGACTGGCCTCGTGAACGGCGCAGGCATGGTTGAACTTGCTGCCGTCGTAAGATTCCCGTAAATCGGCGTGGGCATCGATTTGTAGTACGGTCAGGTCATCGAAACACTCGTTGAACGCGCGGATGGTGCCGATGGAAATGGAATGTTCGCCCCCGAAAAGGGTCACGAACTTGTTGCGCTTGATGTGTTCCTTGACCGTTTTGTGTACCGCGTTGACCACGGCTTCAGGCGAACCGCTTTCGGTGATGGCCTCGGCCAAGTGGATGCCCTGTTCATAAACCTCGGTGTCAGTCTCGATATCGTACAGTTCCATGTTTTCGGAGGCCTGCAAAAATGCTTCCGGCCCCTTATCGGCGCCTTTGCCCCAAGTGCTGGTGCCATCGTAAGGCACCGGAATCAGTATGACCTTAGCCGTTTCCAGCTGTGCGAATTCGTCGGGAATGCCGGCGTAATTCTTTTTTGTACCCATGGTATTCGTAATTAATATTGTTGTTGTACTTGAATTTTATAATTTTCTGTTCTAGCGAAGTTGTAAACTGAAGCAATGCCCCACCTTTCTGACTTGAAGCCGGTTCTTCTTAAAGTTTATACCTCGGAGACAATTGAATCCTTTTTATTTTTCGATTTTTTTGTCCTTCCCTTTTTATCTTTTTCCTTTTTATCCTCTTCCTTTCCGTATCCCAAAATCCCCAAAAGGTCCTCGGCCTTCTGTTGCCCGCTGAAAAGTTCGTAGGTCAGCTTTCCTTCGGCATCCCTATCGATCAAAATATGCTTGGGCTGGGGAATCAGGCAGTGCTGCAAGCCTCCGTAACCGCCGATGGTCTCCTGATAGGCGCCGGTGTTGAAAAAGCCAATGTATAACGGTTTATCGCGCTTGTATTTTGGAAGGTAAATGGCGTTCATGTTCTGCTCACTATTGTAATAATCGTCGCTGTCGCAGGTGAGGCCGCCTAGCAGCACCCGTTCGTACTCATCGTTCCAACGATTAACGGGAAGCATGATAAAGCGCTTGTTGATGGCCCAAGTATCGGGCAAAGTCGTGATAAACGAAGAGTCGATCATGTTCCACTTTTCGCGGTCGTTCTGCTGCTTCTGATAAAGGATCTCATAGATCGCGCCGCCGCTTTCACCCACAGTAAAACTTCCGAATTCGGTAAAGATATTGGGCACCGGTACCTCGGCCTCCTCACAGGCCAGATTGATCTGGTTGACGATTTCGTCGATCATATAAGCGTAATCATACTCAAAGGCCAAGGAGTTCTTGATGGGAAATCCCCCGCCGATGTTGAGACTGTCCAAAGTCGGACAGATTTTTTTCAACCGTACGTAGACCTTAAGGCATTTCACCAGCTCGTTCCAATAATAGGCATTATCGCGAATGCCGGTATTGATAAAAAAGTGCAACATTTTCAGCTCCACCTTATCATTGTCCTTGATTTGGTTTTCGTAGAATGGAACGATATTTTTATAGCCGATACCCAGTCGAGAGGTGTAAAACTCGAATTTCGGCTCCTCTTCGGATGCGATTCGGATTCCCACCTGAAAATCATCGTTGATAGCATCCGACAGCAGTTCGATCTCTTCGTAGTTATCGATGATAGGGATGCAATTTTGATGTCCGCCATTGATCAGCCGTGCAATATTCTCCACGTACTGGTCCCGTTTGAATCCGTTGCAAATAACGTAGGTATCGTCTTTGATCTTTCCGTCCTTTTTTAAGTTTTCAACGATATTAATGTCGAAAGCGGAAGAAGTTTCTATATGGATGTCGTTCTTCAGGGCCTCGTGCAGCACATGCTGAAAATGGGAACTTTTAGTACAATAACAATATTGATATTTGCCTTTGTAGCCGTGTTTTTCAATGGCTTCGGCGAACCACTTTTTGGCTCGGCCAATGTTCTCCGAGATTTTGGGCAGATACGTGAATTTCAATGGACTTCCATATTCCTCCACCAGCTCGTTCAGCGGAATGTCGTGAAAACGAAGGTACTCCCCCTCGAGATTGAATTCCTCTTGAGGAAAATAAAAGGTCTGATCGATAAGATCAAAATATTTAGTGTTCATGTATTTGCGGGTCGGATGAAAAATTCTTTTTTAAAGGATAAAAAGTAAGGTGGATGCCCATAATATAATGGTACGATTGCAAAAAAAAGTGCTTCAATTGAAGTAGAATAATTTTGAAATAGGATGTATAAGCTGGCGGACATCGCGGGGACCTAAATTTTCAGGAACAAATGAAAACAAAAAATCGCAGAAAACAAGGGCTGGCCCCAAAATTAGGATGAATTAAAAGATTAACATTTTCTGTATCCGATTTTATCTCGATTCACTTCTTAATTTTTATATTTATAGATAGAATATCAGCTTATGAAACCCATGAAACATTTCGCCAGAATCTTTTTCTCATTGCCCTTGCTGATCACCGCAATCGTTAGCGCCCAAATCGAGTCGGGCGTCTATATTTCCGAAGTCGATAATTTACGCCACGAATTGAAAATTGGGGAAGACTACCTCATCCATTCCGCCTACCAAGTTACTCCCCCCAAATTTATAAAGACGGTGGGAGGCCATTATACCATGACCGACAGCATAGCGCAGGTCAAATTGGAATTCAATTCGAACCACGCCGAAAACGGTCTTACGCAATTGTCCCTACCTATTATCGCCAAGGACGGAAAACTGACCCTGCCGATGGACGGGGACTTGGTTTTCACAAAACAGGAGTCTTCGGAACAAGCCTTGGACGGTACTTGGCTGTTCGCATCTCGTGGCCCCGACGAAGGCCAGGAACGCCGAGGGGATGAAAATCCGAGAAAAACCCTGAAATTCTTAAAGGACGGCCGCTTTCAATGGATCGCCTACAATACCGATACGATGGAGTTTTTTGGTACCGGTGGCGGAAACTTTACCTCCCAAAATGGCAAATACATTGAAAACATCGAGTATTTTTCTCGCGACGACTCCCGCGTGGGAGCGGAACTGGATTTCAATTACGAAATCAAAAACGATGATTGGCACCATACCGGCAAAAACAGCAAAGGGGAGCCGCTGTACGAGATTTGGGCACGGCGTTGAGAACTGATAAAGTAGCCCCGGCAAGAATCGAACTTGCATCTAAAGTTTAGGAAACTTCTATTCTATCCATTGAACTACGGGGCCGATGTTTTCTTCTTTCTGCCTTGAAGCTGGCAGGTACCATCCCTTAAAATCGGAGGGCAAAAATAAAGTATTTTCCGGGAGTCATGAAAACGTGACGCAACTAATTTGAAAAACTTAGTCTGGTGGGCTACACCTAGGGTACCGCGAATAAATGGAATTCACCCTTTAATTCGACATCGGGACTTCCATTAGCAAAAGCTTGGCAGACGATGGAAAATCGAATGAAACGACTTTGGCATCTTTAATACCCAAACCGTCCCGCTTTTGGAGCGCAGTATCGCCGATGGTGCAGGACCCTTTCAGAACAAAAACATAAAGCCCGTTCGAAGTATCCTTTAATTGGTATTCGGTCGATCGGCCCTCTTCGAATTCGCCGAGATGAAACCATGC
>JBAUIP010000566.1:0-11259 GCA_049683055.1 Pricia sp. | reverse complement strand
GATTAATAAACTCAATCTTTTCAAGGTTCGGCCCCATACCTCTATTGGCATCAAATCCCTCGGGTAAATACTTTTTCGTATCGAAGTCAAGTTCAACATTTTCGTGAGGTTCGATATAAGTAACGTTGTTTAGAACCTCTTCGTCACATTCCGTTTCGCAATCCGGTGTGGCCGCGGAGGATATCATAATTGACCCCAGTAGAATGCTACCTAAAATTGTTCGTGCTATATTCATTCTCTTTATATTTATCATACTTGTTTCTTTCGTGGTTTAACTTCCTCTTGATTCTGACACAAATATAAGGCTGCAACCCCCTTTAAATCAGTGTTTTTGGGGTGAATTGACCCAATTTACCAGTGAAACGACGGTTTTGAAGGGTGAACTTTTAGGGCTAAAATGCCTTGGATATGAAGATAGTGTTTCACTAACCCTTTGACAGGTGGTTGATACGCGCTAGAATCTTTCGAGGGAACTTGAATTCGATCAAATTTTGGCGCAGTAACGGTCGAATTCCACTAATTTTAACACATTCTTTGAATAAAATGTTTCAATGTGGACGAATTGAAAACTTTACTTTACGAAAACGTTGGAGACCTTGTGAATACCTCAAATTTGAAGTCAATCACTGGCCTGAATTCAAATAAGTTTGTTAATTTTGCAGCTTAGTTTTTTTGATGGCTTCACAATTAAAGAAAATCGGTGTTCTGACCTCCGGTGGCGATTCCCCCGGTATGAACGCGGCCATTCGGTCCGTAGTGCGTACCTGTGCCTACATGAATGTGGATTGCGTGGGAATTTATCGCGGTTATCAAGGGATGATAGAAGGCGATTTCAAACCCATGGATGCCCGAAGTGTCAACAACATTATAAATAAGGGAGGAACCATTTTGAAATCCGCCCGTTGTCAGGATTTCCGCACCCCGGAAGGCCGGAAAAAAGCCTACGAACAGTTAAAAGCCGAGGGAATCGACGCTTTTGTAGTCATCGGTGGCGACGGTAGTTTCAATGGGGCCATGATTTTCAATGAGGAATACCGTTTTCCGATTATCGGAATTCCCGGTACCATCGACAATGATATTTTTGGGACCTCGAATACGGTAGGTTTCGATACCGCCATGAATACGGTGGTCGACGTCATCGATAAAATCAGGGATACGGCCAGTTCCCATAACCGGCTGTTTTTCGTTGAGGTGATGGGCCGCGACGTAGGCCACATTGCCCTAAATGCCGGGGTCGGCGCCGGAGCGGAAGAAATTTTGATTCCCGAAATCAATAGGGGACTGGAACGTTTGTTGGAATCTCTCAAACGCAGTAAGAAATCCGGTAAATCATCGAGTATCGTGGTCGTAGCAGAGGGAGATAAAATCGGTAAAAGCGTCTTTGAACTCAAAGAGTATGTCGAAGAGCACCTTCCTATATATGATGTTCGGGTTTCCGTCTTGGGCCACATGCAACGCGGCGGGGCGCCATCGTGTTATGACCGGGTGCTCGCCAGCCGAATGGGGGTCAAGGCCGTAGAAAGTCTTTTAGAGGGCAAGACCAATTTTATGGTAGGCGTACAGAACAACCAGATTATCTTGACCCCGATTGCCAAGGCTATCAAGGGGCATACCAAAATCGACAAGGAACTGATTAGGGTGTCGGAAATCATGACCACCTAGAGGACCGGCTTACAAGTTCGGCACGCAAAACACGGCAAGACAAAAATCGATTGTGGCAATCGACAAACTTATTTTTTATTACACTAATCTAGAAACATTTAAATATAGAATACTATGGCAGACTTAAAAATAGGAATAAACGGATTCGGGCGAATCGGGAGATTGGTCTTCCGAGAAACGGTCCGCAGAAATGGCGTCGATGTGGTAGCCATCAACGACCTTTTGGAGGTCGATCACTTGGCGTACCTTTTGAAATACGATTCCGTACACGGTCGTTTTGACGGTACGGTCGAAGTCGAGGACGGTCACTTGATCGTCAACGGAAAAAAAGTCCGCATCACCGCTGAAAAAGACCCCAAAAATATCAGTTGGGATTCCGTAGGGGTTGAAATCGTTGCGGAATGTACCGGTATCTTCAAAACCAAGGATACGGCTCAGGCCCATATCGATGGTGGTGCCAAAAAAGTAGTGATTTCCGCTCCCTCGAGCGATGCACCCATGTTCGTTATGGGAGTGAATCATAAGGATGCCAAAGCTTCCGACACCATTGTTTCCAATGCTTCATGTACCACTAACTGCCTGGCCCCGATGGCCAAGGTTTTGGATGATAATTTCGGTATCGAAGAAGGATTGATGACCACCGTACATGCAACCACCGCAACCCAAATGACAGTTGACGGACCTTCGCAAAAGGACTTCAGGGGTGGCCGAAGTGCGTTGCTGAACATCATTCCCGCCTCCACTGGTGCCGCGGTAGCGGTGACCAAAGTGATTCCCGCTCTTAAAGGGAAGCTGACCGGTATGGCCTTTAGGGTTCCCACCGCCGACGTTTCCGTAGTGGACCTTACGGTACGGTTGGAGAAAGAAACATCCTACGAAGAAATCAAAAAAGCCTTCAAATCCGCTTCCGAAGGCGATATGAAAGGAATTTTGGGATATACCGAAGATGCAGTAGTTTCCCAAGATTTCGTAAGCAACCCGCATACGAGCATTTTCGATGCCGGTGCAGGGATGGAGTTGAACTCGAAGTTCTTCAAGATTGTATCTTGGTATGACAACGAAGCCGGTTTCTCCAACAAAATGGTGGACTTGGCACAGCATATTGCCAGTTTGTAAACCTGCGATGGCTTCAACAAAAGTGAAATAACGCTTTTTGAACTTTTTATTGGATAATCCTGAGAATAAGCAAAAGTTTGTTTATTTTCAGGATTATTTTTTACGGATATCTTATACCTTGATTTATGATTTTAATAGTGGACAGCGGCGCGACCAAATCGGATTGGATTGCCTTGAACGAAAGCGGGAAACAATTGTTTATCACCCAAACACTGGGCCTGAGCCCCGAGGTGCTGACCCGAAATGTCATCGAGGACCGGTTGGCCAATAATTTTGAGATTTCCAAAAATAAGGAAGAGGTAACAGAGTTGCACTTTTACGGTGCCGGATGTGGTACCGACCGGATGAAAAACTTCTTGACCGAGATTTTTAAGGTTTTTTTCCCCAATGCCAAAGCCGATGTTAAGGAAGATACCTTCGGGGCTATCTTTGCAACGACCAAGGTAGGCCATCAGGGTATCGTCTGTATTTTGGGAACCGGTTCGAACTGTAGTTACTACGACGGCGAACGCCTGCACCAGAAAGTGACCTCATTGGGATATATTCCCATGGACGATGGTAGCGGTAATTTTTTCGGAAGAAAATTGATACGGGACTACTATTTCAATAAAATCCCGAAAGATCTAGGGGAAAAATTTGCGAGCGAATACAATCTCGAGGCCGATGTCATCAAGGAGAATCTTTATAAACAACCGAATCCGAATACCTATTTAGCGACTTTCGCCCGGTTTTTGGTAGAAAACAAAGACCACCCTTATTCCAAGGGGGTTATAGACAAGGGCTTCCAGCAGTTTATCAACAATTACATCATGCAGTTTGATTTGGCGACCAAGGTGCCTATCAATTTTGTCGGAAGCATCGCACATTATTTGCGTGACGAGCTGACTGCAGTATTGGAGCGAAACGATTTAATCGTGGGAGTTATTCGGCAACGACCCATTGAGGGCTTGATGGAATTTCACCGCGAAACGCTTTAGTCCCGCGTCACTTTCTCGATACCCTTGATTTTTCTAAGGTTATCGATTAGCTTCTTCAGAATCCGTTTGTTTTTGACTACCACGGTAATTTTTCCGGTAAAGGTTCCGCCATCGGTGCCGAAATTCAGGTTGCGCATGTTGACGTGCATGTCTTCGGAAATGATTTCCGTTATCTCGTTGACCAGCCCTAGATTATCGATTCCCCTTAACGTAATATGTGCCCGAAACTCCTGCTGGCTAGAATCGATCCATTTGGCACTGATGATACGGTAGGCGTAATTGGACTGCAATTGAATTGCATTCGGACAGTTCTTCTTATGCACCTTGATGCCTTCGTTGACGCTGATAAAGCCAAAGACCGAATCCCCTGGAATCGGGTTACAGCATTTAGAAAGTTTATAGTCCAATTTTTCCTCCTCTTGCCCGAATACGATCATATCGTATTTCGACGTAATCTCATCCTTGTCGATATCAACGGGTGCAGGGGTGCGACGTATCTTGTTCTTGAAGAAACTGATAAAGGCGTTGTTGTACGACGAGGCAAAATCCTTGATCATCTGGTTGTCAATGGCGCCGATTCCCACTCTATAAAATAGGTCCAAACTGGTTTTGAGCTTGAAATACACCACCATTTTATTGATGGAGTCCTCGTTCAGGGTCACTTTCTGTGATTTCAGCTTCCTACGAAGTGTTTCCTTGCCCTCATCGGCGGTGGTTTTTTTCTCTTCCCGTAAAGAGGACTTGATTTTGGCCCGCGCGCGTGCCGTAGTTGCATAGTCAAGCCAATTCTGGTTCGGTTGGGCCTGTTCGGAAGTCACGATTTCCACTTGATCGCCACTATTCAAAGTGGTGTTCAGTGGTACCAGTTTTCCGTTGACCTTGGCCCCTCGGGTACGCATTCCCACTTGGGTGTGGATGTGGAAGGCAAAATCCAATGGCGTAGCTCCCTTGGGCAGCGATTTAAGTTCCCCTTTGGGCGTAAAAACGAAGATTTCCTTGGAGTAGAGGTTTAGTTTAAATTCCTCAACAAAATCGACGGCATTGGTATGCGGGTTCTCCAAGGCTTCCTGCAGGCGGTTCAGCCATACCTCGATACCTTGTTCTTTTTGGTCCCCGTGTTTGTACTTGAAATGGGCGGCGTATCCTTTTTCCGCGATTTCGTGCATCCTTTCGCTACGGATCTGTACTTCGACCCATCGTCCCTTGGGTCCCATTACCGTAATATGAAGGGCCTCATATCCAGTGGATTTGGGAGAGGATATCCAATCGCGCAACCGTACCGGGTTCGGCGTAAAATGGTCGGTGACGATGGAATAGATTTTCCAGGCCAGGAACTTTTCGTTCTGACGATCGGATTTGTAGATAATCCGAATCGCGAACTTGTCATAAATCTCACTGAAGGATACATTCTGCACCTTCATCTTCCGTCGGATGCTGTGAATTGATTTCATCCGCCCCTTAATGATGTAGTTGAGTCCCTCGGCCTTAAGCGAGGTGTCGATAACCTCCGAAAAGGCATCGATATACGCTTGCTGCTCCTCTTTGGAATCCTCAATTTTCCCCTTGATATCGCGATATACATTGGGCTCGGTATATTTTAAGCTCAGGTCCTCGAGCTCCGTCTTGATATTATAAAGGCCGATGCGATGGGCGAGGGGCGCGTAGATATAGAGGGTTTCGGAGGCCATCTGCACCTGTTTGTGCTCGGGCATCGCATCCATGGTGAGCATATTGTGGTATCGATCGGCGATTTTGATGATAATCACGCGTACGTCATCGTGCAGGGTCAGCAGCATTTTCCGAAAGTTTTCGGCCTGCTGTGAGGTACTCATATCCTTTTTGAGGTGGGCGATTTTGGTGAGTCCGTCAACGATGCGGGCCACGGTTTCCCCGAACATCCTCTCGATATCATCCAAAGTATATTCCGTGTCCTCGACCACGTCATGGAGCAGGGCGGAGGCAATGGAAACGGCATCCAGCCCGATTTCGGAAGCCACGATTTTGGCCACCGCGATGGGATGAAAAACGTAGGCCTCCCCCGATTTCCGCCGTTGGTTCTTATGTCCGTCGACGGCTACTTCAAAAGCGGCCCGAATCAACGTCTTGTCGTCGTCGGACAGCTGCTGATAGCTGATGCGCAACAGTTCTTTATACTGCTTCGCAATCTCTTTGTTCTCTTTTTCTAGCGCGACCTGTGTCATTTTCGAGGGATGTTAATCTAAAGTAACACAAACTTTGATGATGTACAACAAAAAGTGTGCCCCCCGCTGCTATGCGGAGGATTATTGGGGACGGGTGGAAGATTGGGAGTGGAATAAAAGGAATAAAAGATGGTGGATGGCAATTTCGAACTAAGGAAAACTAGGTACTCACTTCTTCAGATTCCGAATTCTGGCAATCAAGGGAGGATGGGAATAATGTGCGAAAACATAGGCCGGATGCGGGGTCAGATTGCTCAAACTGTTCTTGGACATTTTCTTGAGCGATGTAATCAGGGGTGATGCCGCGTAGGTAGTCTTGGCGTAGTCATCGGCCTGATACTCGAATTTGCGGGAGAGGTGGTTCATAAGCAGTCCCGTAACTTCCGAAATAGGACTGTACAAAATACCGAAGCCGATCAGGGCGGCATGAAAACTCGGCTGGGAGACCCCGATGGCACGGGAGACTTCGGGATTATTGATAAAGAGGGACAGTAGAAATAGGGTGAGTCCCGTGAGTAGGATGGATGCCGTCAGGTTGAAAACTATGTGGTTCCTTTTATAATGTCCGACCTCGTGGGCGAGTACGGCTACGATTTCCTCCTCTTCCAGATCATCGATTAGGGTATCGTATAAGGTTACTCTTTTTTCGCTCCCAAAACCGGAAAAATAGGCGTTGGCCTTGGTGGAGCGTTTGGAGCCGTCAATAACGAAAATGTTGTGGAGCTCAAAACCTACGTTTTCCGCATAACTTTGAATTTTGGTTTTTAGGCTTCCCGTTTCCAGTGGGGTCAGCTTGTTGAAAAGGGGTACGATAATTTTGCTGTAAAACAGGTTCATGAACAGGGTAAAGACGGCGACCGCCGCCCAAGCATATATCCAAAAATTAGGACCAGACCATTGAAAGAACCAAATAATTAACGCGAGCAATCCGCCCCCTATCATTGCCATCATAAGCCATCCCTTCAACTTGTCCATAAAAAAAGTGGCTTGGGTCGTTTTGTTGAAACCGAACTTTTCTTCGATGACGAAAGTGGAGTAGTACGAGAAGGGCAGGGTCACGATATCGCTGCCGATCATGATAATCCCGAAAAATAAAAGGGCCATCAGAATCTCGTTATCGGTAGTTTCCCGGACAATCTGGTCTACCCACTCAAAGCCGCCAAGAATCAGGAAGGATAGGGTGAGCAGCAGGGAAAAGATGGAGGTGAGCAGGCCGAAGCGATAATTAGTCTTTTTGTAGGCTTGGGATTTTTCGTACTCCTTCGTGTCAAACACATCGTTTAGCTCGGCCGGCACCGGGTCGCCGTAACGTTTGGCGTTGAGGTAATCCAGCAGCGTTTCGATAGCGAAGTGAATTACGAGGATGGCAATAATAATGTAGAACAGCGTGCTCAAAATGTTTCGCTTTTTAATTGTTGAGGGAGTTTTCTCCGATGGTATCAACTACTCAAAAACCCCGCTGGCGTTTCGCCTCAAAGATAAGAATCGCGGCGGACACCGAGACGTTCATACTGTCTATTTCTCCCGCCATCGGGATGATGATATTTTGGTCGGAGTTGGCGAGCCAATCCTCGCTGAGTCCCGTTGCCTCGGTGCCGACCACAATGGCTGATGCCTTTCGATAGTCCACCTCGATATACTTCTTAGCGGCGGTCAGGGCGGCACAATAACAGGAAATTTCGTTCTTTCGTAAGTAATTCAGTACCTCTGAGGTGCTTCCTGTTGCGATTCGGTTCGTAAAAATACATCCAACGCTGGATCGGATGATATTCGGGTTGTATAAATCTGTTTTTGGATTGGCGATGATGACCGCATCCAAGCCGGCGGCATCCGCGGTACGGAGCAGGGCACCGATGTTTCCAGGTTTTTCGGGGGCTTCCGCAATCAAGATCAAAGGGTTCCCGCGTTCGATGATCAATCCATCTAAGGAATGAGATTTGCTCCGCGCCAGCGCTAAGATTCCTTCCGTTGTACCGCGATAGGCTAGTTTTTGGTATACCTCTCCGGAAATCGAGATGATTTCTGGGGCGGATTCCGAAATACCGGCTACCTTGTAATTCAACCTATCGTTATCCGCTGTACCGATACTAACCGCATCAGCGTCTGTTGTCTTCGAATCTATACTATCCGCGTCTATCAAATTAGTGTCTACCGCACTACCACCCGCCGGACTAGCTTCCGTCGAACCAGAATGCCCCGGATCAGCATCCACGATACTATTATCCCGCACATCGGCATCCAGTAGTTCAAGAAGGTCATCCCTCGAAACCAAATCCTCTTGAACTAAAACGGTATCCAAGATATAATTCCCCTTGATGGCAAGCTGCAGCTCCCGCCATCCTTCCAAAACGAAAAGTCCCGTTTTCTTTCGCTCCCTCGATTTTTCCTGTAGAACCGATATTTTTTTGACCAGGGAATTCTGGGAACTGCTGATTTTCCTAAATTCGTGCATCCCACAAATGTAATTAAACCGCGCCACCTGCGACTGAAGTCCCGAAATCTAAAAACAAACACCTTATGAAACGAATTTTTATCGTATTGACCCTTATTGGGTTCGTCAACTGCAAAGAAGCGCCCAAAAAGGAGGCGACCCCGGAAACGTCGATCCCGGAATCGGAAAGCGGGGAAAAGGAAAGCATGGAAATGGAAGACACCGAAAAGGAGTATCCCGAAGCCCTGTCCCAAGTTCTCGAAGCCCACGGGGGACTCCAAAACTGGAAGGACAAGCGCACTTTGACTTTTACTATTCCCAAACCCGACGCGGCCGAGACCCACACCGTTGACCTCTATTCGCGGAAGGACAAAATTGTAATGCCGACCGCCAGTATGGGCTCCAATGGAGATACCATATGGCTGATGGATGAAGGCGATTCCTACGAGGGCAATCCCGCAGTATACCACAACCTGATGTTTTATTTCTACGCGATGCCGTTCGTGCTGGCCGACGATGGCATTGTTTACGGAGATGCCGAGCCGTTGGAATTTGAGGGAAAATCCTACCCGGGAATCCATATTTCCTACGACGCCGGTATCGGGTCCTCGCCTAAGGACGATTATTATTTATACTACGACCCCGAAACGCATCAGATGGCATGGCTGGGCTATACCTTTACTTTTGGCAGTGATGAAAAATCCGATGATGTCCGCTATATCCGTTACGCCGATTGGATGAAAGTTGATGACGTAATGCTGCCGAAAACATTGACTTGGTACGATTATGAGGGCAGCACCATTGAGGATGCAAAAGATTCATTGCCGTTCGAGAATGTTACTTTAAGTGAAACCGCCAAGCCGGACGATTTTTATGCGATGCCGGAGAATGCGAAGGAGGTAGAATAGGAGGGCGACTTGGATTAGCGCGAAACCTATGGCGCAATGCTTTTTTTTGAGTAACTTGTATCCTTAAATTGGGATTATGGAAGTATTGCTGTTCGGGATTGCAAAGGACATTGTAGGTGAAGGCTCCTTTCGTTTTGACGGAGGGGACGCAGCGCCCGGTTCCGTATCCGAATTGAAGGAAAGGTTAAAAGGGATGTATCCCGAATTCGAAAGGCTCTCTTCCTTGGCGGTGGCGGTCAACAGCAACTACGCCGAAGATGATGAACCTTTGAACCAAGGGGACGAAATAGCGATTATTCCCCCTGTAAGTGGCGGATGATGGAAGGGAAGACGATTACGGAAGGGAATGCGATTGTAGAGATAGTCGATGTCATCGACACGGCTAAGGTTTTTGCAGAGCTATCGCATCCGGGCAGTGGTGGAATCTGCGTTTTCGTCGGTGCCGTTCGTGAATTTACCGATAACGAGGAGGTAGTATCGCTGGAGTTTGAGACCTATAAGACCATGGCATTGAAGGAAATGGGCGAGATTGCCCGGGATGCTATGGAAAAATGGCAATTGAACAAGGTAGTGCTACGCCATGCGGTGGGAGCTAAACAGGTCGAGGAGCCTGTGGTTGTTGTGGGCGCCTCATCCGCACACCGGGATGCCTGTTTTACCGCTTGCCGCTATCTGATCGATACTTTGAAAGAACGCGTTCCCATCTGGAAAAAAGAGATTTTTAAGAATAAAGAGGTTTGGGTTTCGGCACATCCTTGAAAGTGCCAAATAAGTTATGGTTTTTTTCCATTCAAGAATAATGGCAGCAAACGCTAATGACTAAGAAAATGAACATGGGAAATATTTATTGGGATTTTTTCTGGATGTTCATTGCCCTAGCCGGTATGGTTTACTTCTATGGAACTGGCAATTACTGGAGTCTTGGAATATTCTTATTTCTTGGATTATTATATTTTTCCAAAGTAATTTCGGAAACAATGAAAAGTAATAATAAGAAGTAGAACATCTGTTAAATTTTGAATTTGAGAATTCTATGCTAGTTGATAACCACAACAGAACAATAAATTACCTGCGTTTGGCGGTCACCGATCGCTGTAATTTGCGCTGCAACTACTGTATGCCGGCGGAGGGCATCAATTTTGCCAAGAACGACCGGTTGTTTACTATCGACGAACTATCCCGATTGAGCGAGATTTTGGTATCGCAGGGTATAGATAAAATACGCATCACGGGCGGGGAACCTTTTGTGCGAAAAGACTTGATGGTGTTGATGCGAAGGTTGTCCAAATTGGAAGGCTTGAACGATATTTCCATTACCACCAATGCTACTATCATCGGAAAATATATCGATGAACTGAAGGATTTGGGAATTGTCAATGTCAACGTCAGCATGGATGCTATTAATCGGGAGACCTTCGAGAAGATTACCCGACGGGATCAGTATGATACAGTACACAACAATATCATCCGCCTGATTACGGAAGGTTTTAACGTACGTATCAATTTTATCGCATTGGAAGGTCAAAATACGGAGGATATCATACCGATGCTGGAGCTGACCAAACACTACGACGTATCCGTGCGATTTTTAGAGGAAATGCCGTTCAACGGTGGCAGTAAAAACTTTAAAAGTATCGCTTGGGATTACAAACGAATCCTGCAACATATCGAGGAAGCCTTTCCAGACTATTACAAACTGGATTCGCCTCTGACATCGACCTCCATCAACTATAAGATTCCCGGTTTTAAAGGCAGTTTTGGCGTGATTCCCTCTTTCAGCCGTACTTTTTGTGGTAGTTGCAACCGGCTCAGGATATCCGCGACCGGCGATGTCATCACCTGTCTCTACGCCAAGCCCAGTATGAATATTCGGGATATCTTGAGGAGCGAAAATTCCGAAAAAGGGGTCAAGGAAAAGATATTAAAAGCCATCGGAAGCCGCTCGAAAACGGGTTTTGAGGCTC
>JBAUIP010000565.1:0-13456 GCA_049683055.1 Pricia sp. | reverse complement strand
TGCAAAAGAAAGGATAGTGCTACTCCTTTAAAATTTCCAAAATTTGGATGGCAGCTTCGCTAATTTTCGATCCAGGGCCAAAAACCGCGACAACCCCTGCATCGTATAGAAACTGATAATCCCGTTTAGGGACCACCCCGCCCACGATGACCATAATATCCTCGCGTCCGAATTTTTTCAGTTCTTCAATCACTTGCGGCACCAAGGTCTTATGACCCGCTGCCAAGGAGGATATTCCCAAAATATGCACATCATTTTCCACGGCCTGTTTCGCCGCCTCTGCGGGAGTTTGAAATAGCGGACCGATGTCGACGTCAAAGCCTAAATCGGCGTAGCCTGTCGCCACTACCCTAGCGCCGCGGTCGTGCCCATCCTGCCCTAATTTTGCGATTAGGATACGAGGTCGTCGGCCGTCTTGCTCGGCAAAACGATCGGAGAGTTCCCTCGCTTTTTGAAAGCTTTCGTCATTTTTGATCTCCTTGGAATACACGCCTGTAAAGGATTTAGTTTGTGCCTTATGCCGTCCGAACGCCACTTCGAGCGCATTACTAATCTCGCCCAAAGTCGCCCTTACGCGAGCAGCTTCTACCGCTAAAGCTAGCAAATTATCGGGGTTTTGAGGCGAGGCGGCGTTCGCCCCCTGACTTTTGGAGGGGTGTTCCCCCTTGATTGATTCGGCATCCAAGCTATGTTTTTCAGCGCTCATCGTTCGCTTTGCTGCCTCGGTCAATCGTTTTAGAATGACTTTTACCGCTTGATCATCCCGATTCTTTTTAATTCGTTCCAGCCGTTTCAATTGTTTTTTTCGCACCTCTTGGTTATCGACCTCGAGTGTCTGCATATCGTCCTCATGCTCTAACCGGAATTTGTTGACCCCTACGATGACCTCCTGCCCACTGTCGATTCGGGCCTGTTTTCGTGCAGCTGCCTGTTCGATGCGCATTTTGGGGATGCCGGCCTCGATGGCCTTGGTCATGCCTCCCAGTTCCTCGACCTCTTCAATGAGCTTCCACGCTTTGTGGGCTAGTTCGTGGGTCAGGTATTCCACATAGTAGCTTCCCGCCCACGGATCCACTGTTTTGGTGATTTTGGTTTCCTCCAGAAGAAAAATCTGGGTCTCCCGGGCAATCCGCGCCGAGAAATCGGTCGGAAGGGCAATGGCCTCATCCAGCGCGTTGGTATGAAGGCTTTGGGTACCGCCGAAAACTGCTGCTGCCGCCTCGATGGTGGTTCTTGCCACGTTGTTGAACGGGTCCTGCTCGGTCAGGCTCCAACCACTGGTCTGGCAGTGGGTACGTAACATCATGGATTTTTCGTTCTTCGGATGGAAGGGTTTGACCAGTTTGGCCCAGAGCATCCGGGCGGCGCGCATTTTGGCGATTTCCATAAAGTGGTTCATCCCGATGCCCCAGAAAAAGGATAGGCGTGGGGCGAAATCGTCGATTTTCAAGCCCGCATCCAGGCCTGTGCGGATGTATTCGAGTCCGTCCGCCAAGGTATAGGCCAGCTCGATATCGGCCGTGGCACCGGCTTCGTGCATATGGTATCCGGAGATACTGATGCTGTTGAACCGGGGCATCTTGCGACTCGTGTATTCAAAAATTTCGGAGACGAGTTGCATGGATGGTTTCGGCGGATAGATATAAGTGTTCCGAACCATAAATTCCTTTAAGATATCGTTCTGAATGGTTCCGGAGAGCTGTTTCAAAGAGGCTCCCTGTTCTTCCGCGGCCACGATGTAGAAGGCCATGATAGGAAGCACCGCCCCGTTCATGGTCATGGAAACGGACATTTTATCCAATGGGATGCCATCGAACAATAGTTTCATATCCTCGACGGAATCGATGGCTACACCCGCTTTGCCCACGTCGCCGACGACCCGTCCGTGGTCACTGTCGTAGCCGCGGTGGGTGGGTAGGTCGAAGGCCACGGACAGTCCTTTTTGGCCGCCTTTCAGGTTTCTGCGATAAAAGGCGTTGCTCTCTTCGGCGGTCGAAAAACCTGCATATTGCCGGATGGTCCACGGCCGTCTCACGTACATGGTGGAATAGGGGCCTCGGAGGAAGGGCGGAATACCGGCAGCAAAATCAAGATGCTCCGCAGCCGAAATATCCGATTTGGAATACGACCGTTTTAGGGGGATGCCCTCTCCGGTTAGGTAGGGTTCCCCCGAATTCTGCATCCCGGATTTTGAATTCCGGATTTTTGGATTCTGAATTTTACATAATTCCAGATGGTCTAATTTCTTCCTATTCATCCTCCAGACGTTTTTGCTCTACCGTTTCCGCCAGGCGTTTTTCCACAATCGGTTCTATCAGGGTTTCTCCAGCCCCGCTTTTTGCAAATGGGTTCAGCTCGAGGTCATCCTTCATTCTATCATTCGGATTTTGATATTTGTTCGTGCCTACCAATACTTCCTTCCCTGCATCGAACCTTTCCTGTTCCTTTTCGGCACTTTCCCTGATGTTCAGTTGAATAACACCGGATTTCAGGTGGGCCAGAAATCCACCTTTCTTTTCAATATCCTTGAACAGTTCCAGCGCCTCCTCGGCCAATTTATGGGTCAGGTTTTCGATATAATAGGCCCCGTCCGCCGGATTGCCGACCTTGTCAAAATAACTTTCGTTCTTTAGGAGCAACAATTGATTAATGGCAATTCGTTCGCCAAAGGCATTTATTTCGTGGTAGATGGCGTCATAGGGCATGTTGAAAATCACATCGGCCCCACCTAAAACGGCGGCCATGCTCTCCGTGGTGGTGCGGAGCATGTTGATATTGTAGTCGTAGAGCGTTTTATTTCTTTTGGTAGGATGCGCCATGATATGGCAATCGGTTGTTATACCATATTCGGAGCCCAAGGTTTTCCACAACAAACGCAGGGCCCTCAACTTGGCAATCTCGAAGAAATAATTGGTGCCGACCGATACCTTGAAGCAGATTTGAAAAGAGGGGGTTCGCTCGCTCTTGGCAGCATTGGCTTTGGCGTTGTCGTTGGCATCTAGGTCTGTGTTAGGGTTGCCGTTCGTATTCGCATTTGTATGGGTTTCAGCATTTGCATCAGCACTGAGGTCTATGTTCTGGGTGCTTTTTACGTCCTGGCCAGAATTCGTGTTGCCGGATGCGTTTGTTACCGCGCTGGCCTCCGTGTCGGCAAAATGGTTTAAGTACTCGTTGGCGTGCGCCAAGGCATAGGCCAGTTGCTGTACCATATTGGCGCCAGAATTCTGGTAGAGCGACATGTCGACCTGCAAAACATTCAGATGCTCTGATTTGAGTATCGCGCCCAGATTTTCGTGGTCTTTTTCCTGTCCGCCGAACCAATTTCCTGTTCTAGCTAAGTTTCCCAGAATATCTATATTGAAATAGACGTTCTTCCCAGCTTTTTTGGCAATACCCGCTACTTTTTCAACATAATCCGCGGACAAAAATTGAAGCTCAAAATAGATTGGGACTCTTTCGATATCGATTCCTTTCAAGAGGATTTTAATCTCAACTTCTTCTGTTGGAACCATAAATAGGATGGCCTCGACCCCCTTTTCCAAAAATTTCAATGCCTTCGCGTTGGCGTTGAATGCATTGTCTACGACAATAGTATGGCCTATTTCCCAACTCTTGGCGGTTTTGGATGTCGGAGAGTTTGGTTCCACGGTATTCTTCAGTTCCACGGTATCCTCATGATGGTAAAAAGGCAGGACCTTAATACCTTCCGGGGATTCCCAGACTAAAGTCTCTTCATAATCCATTCCCTCCAAATCCGCTTGGATTTTTTGCTTCCAGGCCTTCGCGGAGACGGGTTGAAAATCGTTGAAAAGTTTATTATTTGACATTTTCTTGAATTGATTTGAGCCTCTGAGGTCTCGACTGCGCCTGTGCTGAGCGAAGTCGAATTACTCGACCTGATAAAGCATGGCTGCGATTGTGCTGAACGAAGTCAAAGCTCCCTTCCTAACAAATTCGGGCAGGGCCTGCGCTGAGCGAAGTTGAAGTCCTAGACCAGACAAACATCGAAAGCGCTTTGCTTAGAATTTTAAAGCGGAATATTCCCGTGCTTCTTCTTCGGCAATTTAGCCACTTTATTCTCCAACAGGGCAAAGGTCTTTATCAATTTTCGCCTCGTATTTTTCGGGAGGATGACCTCATCGATGAATCCACGTTCGGCGGCGCTGTAGGGGTTGGCGAATTTCTCGGCGTATTCCGCTTCCTTTTCCTTTAGCTTAGCTTCGGGATTGTCGGCGTTCTTGATCTCTTTCCGGAAGATAATTTCGCTGGCGCCCTTGGCTCCCATTACCGCAATTTCCGCTCCTGGCCAGGCGTAATTCATGTCCGCCCCAATATGTTTGGAATTCATCACATCGTAGGCTCCGCCGTATGCCTTTCTGGTAATGACCGTCACTTTCGGCACTGTCGCTTCGCTCAAGGCGTACAGCAGTTTGGCGCCGTTCGTGATGATACCGTTCCACTCTTGGTCGGTGCCGGGCAAGAAACCGGGGACATCGACCAGTACCAACAGCGGAACGTTAAAACAATCGCAAAAACGGGTAAAACGGGCCGCTTTTTTGGAGGCATCCACATCTAGAACGCCGGCCAAGCTCATGGGCTGATTGGCCACGATTCCGATACTACGTCCTCCCAAACGTGCAAAGCCGACCACGATGTTGTTCGCATAATCCTTATGGATTTCGAAAAAGCTCTCACCATCTATGATACCGCCGATAACCTGCCGCATATCGTAAGGCTGATTTGGATTTTCGGGGACGAGGGAATCCAGCTCTTCCCGTACTTCATCCTCCAAGACATAGGATAGAGTCTCCGGAATATCCTCACAATTCTGAGGCATGTAGCTTATCAATTGTTTGATCTGAGCGATACACTCCATATCGTTGGCCGCCGTCAAATGGGTTACTCCCGATTTGGTCGCATGCGTCATGGCCCCGCCCAGTTCTTCGGAGGTCACTTCCTCGTTCGTCACCGTTTTGACCACGTTCGGCCCAGTCACGAACATATAGCTGGAATTCTCAACCATCAAGGTAAAGTCCGTCATGGCGGGGGAATAGACCGCACCCCCGGCGCAAGGCCCCATCACGGCGGATATCTGGGGAACCACCCCGGAAGCCGTGACGTTTCTATGGAAAATATCGGCATAACCCCCCAAGGATCTTACTCCCTCCTGGATACGTGCCCCACCACTGTCGTTCAAACCGATGACCGGAACCCCGATTTTCATCGCCATATCCATAATCTTGCAGATTTTTTCCGCATGGGTCTCGGATAGGGCGCCGCCGAATACGGTAAAATCCTGGGCGAATATGCAGACCTGTCTTCCGTTAATCATTCCATATCCGGTGACGACGCCATCGCCATAAAAAACCTGTTGGTCCATACCGAAATCCTTGGTCCTATGGGTGACGAGCGCGCCTACCTCTTCGAACGAGCCTTCATCCAACAGAAAATGGAGACGTTCGCGAGCGGTCAGTTTTCCTTTGGCGTGTTGTTTGTCGATGCGGTCTTGGCCACCGCCCATTTGCGACTGGGCTAGTTTGTCTTCGAGTATGCTTTTTTTATCCTTCATTTTGTAATGAACTCATTTGAACTTTTTTACTTGATCTGAAAACCGTCCATTTAAACCTGTTTTTTGTCTTTTCTCCTTCCGTAGGGCTTTTTTGCAGTTCGGAAAACCGCAAAAGCAACCAAAGGTTTCTCGTTTCAGCACAGATTCAAGAGAGTCATCAAGTTAATCTTGTTGTTGGCATCCGCCAAAACCTAATTGGCTCTCTAAATCCTATTTTTCTTCCAGTCGGTCGTGCGATTTATAGGTGTCTTCAGTATTTTTTTGTTTTCCAAATAGAGATGAAGTCCCATTAAAGCGGCAATCTCTTTTTCCTCGTTGAACTGTGCTTCAAGCTTTTCGGGAGAATAATGTTCTTTTATGAAATGCGTATCAAAATCACCCGACCTGAAGGCTTCATGTTCGCAGACAAATTTTCCGAAGGGCAAAGTCGTCGAAACCCCTTCAACCTTATATTCCTCAATGGCACTAAACATCAATTGGATGGCCGCCATACGGTCTTTCCCATAGGTTATCAGCTTGGAAAGCAAGGGGTCGTAATGGATGGGAACCTTCATACCCTCCTCAAAACCGTCATCGACCCGGATGCCCTCTCCTTTTGGGATTTGATAGGTGGATAAATTCCCGATACTGGGCATAAAATTGTCGAGCGGTTCTTCGGCATAGACCCGTAGTTCAAGCGCATGTCCGTTGATGGCCAAGTCGTTTTGGGAAAACTCCAACTTCTCGTTACGGGCGACTTTAATCTGCTGTTCGACCAGATCCAGCCCCGTAATCAGTTCCGTGACTGGATGCTCTACCTGCAAACGGGTGTTCATTTCGAGGAAGTAGAAATTCTTGTCTTCATCGAGAAGAAATTCCACCGTACCCGCCCCCACATAGTCGCAGGCTTTGGCCACCTTAACCGCCGCCTCGCCCATGGCCTTTCGGATTTCCGGGGTCAGCACGGCCGACGGGGCCTCTTCGACCACTTTTTGGTGCCTTCGCTGAATACTGCAATCCCGCTCGAAAAGATGAACGATATTCCCGTGGTTATCGGCCAATATCTGGATTTCAATATGCCGCGGCGAGCCAACATATTTTTCGATAAAAACGGAGCCGTCGCCAAAGGACGCGGTCGCCTCGCTGATGGCGCGGTCCATTTGTTCGGGTAGTTCCTCCGGGGAATTCACAATTCGCATACCTTTTCCGCCACCGCCAGCGGCTGCTTTTATCAGGATGGGAAACCCGATTTCCCGGGCCGTTTTTTTGGCTAGGGCCACATCGGTAATCGCCTCATCGATACCGGGCACCATGGGAATATCGTACTTCTTGACCGCTTCCTTCGCAGCGAGTTTATTTCCCATAACCTTTATGGCATGGGGCTTAGGGCCGATGAACGTGATGCCGCTTCCCTCAACTTTCTGGGCAAAATCGGCATTTTCGCTCAGGAATCCATATCCGGGATGTATGCCGTCAGCGGCTGTTTGTTTTGCCGCATCTATAACCTTATCCATCTTCAAATAGGATTCCGAGGAGGGAGCAGGACCCAACAAAACGGCCTCATCCGCAAAACGTACATGGGGAGACTTGCGATCTGCTTCCGAATAGACCGCCACGGTCCTGATTCCCATTTTGCGGGCGGTCCGCATCACCCTAAGCGCTATCTCCCCCCTATTGGCTACCAGTATTTTTTTCATAAAATCTCTATTCGATTTCGATTATGAGCTGTCCCTTGTCCACGGCATCCTCCTTTTTGACCTTGATGGATTTTACCATACCATCCGCCTGAGCCAAAAGTATGTTTTCCATCTTCATTGCGGAAAGGATGAGCAAGGGTGTTCCTTCGGTAATTTCCTGTCCTTCGTCCACCATAACATTCACCACGAGACCGGGCATCGGGGCGATAAGGTCCTTCGCCTTTTGGGATACGGCCGACAAAAGGCCCATCTGCTTCACCCGCTGGTCATAGGCATCATCGATTTGTATCGTGTAGCTATTGCCGTTTACCGAAAGTGTAATTGTTTTATTGGGGTGGTCCGCACGCAGCAAACGAACATCGAACGCCTTGTTATCTTTCAGGACGTGAAAACCCGAGTCCTCATTGGAAGCAAAATCCAAGGTTTTCAGGTCATCCGAATCGACTTCAAACTCTTTTTTGCCAACGGTAATGGTGTATTTGGTCATCTTATTCGGTATTCAATTTTAAAGGTTTCCGTAAGACCTGATTTTTCATGGATTATGCGAAGTAAAGTTAGTCAACTTGATCAACTAATTTAATTAGAATGTTGGTATGATAGTGTTGGAGTCGATCCTGTGGGTTGAACTTTGACAGTTCAGCGTTTGTTGTTAACGTCCATCCTAATAATACAAAGAATGTTGCTTTTCTATTTCAATCCCCTGAGGACTTTAGAAATTTAGGGGATTACGCATGTAGTATCGAAGCTGCTCTGTACCCATATGATACGTCAAAAATATTGCTTAGACTGTAGGGTATTTCGGCCCACATTATAGGCATAGGCGGCCACCGGAATGAATTGAATATCGATGTCTTGATAGTTGACAATTCCCATTTCGTCTATGGTAGTGACCACGGCCGAACTCAAATCGTTCGATTTACAGAATTTCAAAAGACTTTTCAATTCGCCCGGTTTTTCAAAATAACGGTTCGTCCATTTGATTTCCAAGGTCCAAAGGGCTTTCAGGGTTTTTTCGCTCAAGCCGACCATGTCGACTTCACCGCCTTTCCATCGGGCATACCACGGTTCGAACCAATCGCGGTGCATCCATTGGGCGTAGATAGCGGTTTCGACTAAATTTCCCATGTTGGAATCGGTTGGTTTTACCGGAGCGAACAGCGCAGCGAACAAAGAGGCGTTCGTCAGGTAGATTTTAAATGAAACCTCTCGTTTAAAGCGTTTTCCGCTATCGTCTATCCGCTTTATTTTTTTGATTAAAAAGGCAGCCTCCAAATATTCAATATAGGTACGGATCGTGTGTTTTTCAACTCCCGATTGTCTGCTTAAAGTTTGATAGGAAAATTCGTTGGCCGTATTAAAAGTAATAGTCGTGAAAAGGGCATTCAGTTCTTGAACATCCTTGATACCGTACAGACTGGGCAGATCGCGCAAGAGTACTTTGTCGACAATATCCTGTTTTATAAAGCGGCCGGGGTTGGCCTGCATCTTTTCGGAAAATATAATCTCGGGGTAGCCTCCATAGTTGATATATTTTATGAAATGCTCGTTAAGTACATCTAAATGAGTGGCCGTAAAGAATTCGACATCTTTGCCTTGCCATTTGATTTTCGACGGCGTCATGATATGATCAAGTTCCTTCAGGTGGATGTACTCGTTGAAGGTTAATGGGGGCAGCAAAAAATCGGTAAACCGGCCAGCACCGCTTTCGTTGCTCTTAAATTTGAGGGCAGCCGCGGCAGAACCGGATACAATAAACTTATTGGCGCGATAGGTATCGACCATGGTTTTTAGATGTACCTCCCAATTTTACAGGTATTGTATTTCGTCATAAATCACGAACCATCCCGCTTTATCGGTACCGCCTATTGCTTCCTTTGCGTAGTCAAAAAGGGTTTCTAGACCGATGTTTATATAAATGGGATTCTCAATTGTTATAAAAACAATCTTTTGTGGCGGCACCCCACTTTTAATCAATTCGGCAATCGTATGATAGAGCATTACGGTCTTACCCACCCTGCGGGGGCCCATTAAGACTACCGAACGCCGGATGTCCTCGTCAAAAACCAGAGGCTTAAAAAGATGCAGGTACAAACGTCTGGGCATCCGCTCGTAATCTTCTTCGATTTGGCCCGTCAACCACCACGGATTCTCAAGCTTGAGTCGTTCAAGCACCTGCGATTTAGAAATATTTTTGAGCATTATAATCTTTATATAAAGCTAAAGATACAAAATAAGGTATTATTTTTTTCTTATTTTAGGTTTTTTGAGATAATAAAAAATTCTGGCCCGATTTAATTCTTATTCGTTTTTCTGTTTTTGTCATCGACTTCCGCAGGGCCGGGGAAGCAATTATTATCCAAGTCTACGGTTTTGGGGTTTTCCTATAAAGTCCATCAAAAAAGTCTCTTGGGACTTTCTTTGCCTCTATTTCCCTGTTGATATATTTAATGCCTCAATTGATTATTTAGCTACTGAATTATTTAAATAAACCCCAGTTAAACAGGGTGATTGCCGGTTTGACCCTTTATGATTTTCATCGTATCCATAGCTAATAAATAGATTTTAAACCCACATTTTTTACCTCAAAATAGGCACCGTTTGGGGGTTTGATAAACATACGGTACTCGTGGGAAGTGAGAAAAAAGGTCGAGCTATCTTTTAGGACGGTTTAGCTTTTTGGTGGCCCCCGGAAACTAGGGCTTGACAGGAATGGGTTTACAGGAAGTTCAATTTAACGTGGGTTTAATTACTACTACTTACAGACCCCTAAAACCTGTGTTTTGACAACAATTCAATAAATCGTATGTCGATAATATGTTTTTTTGCGTATATTGTATGCAAACAAAGTTTTAAACTATGGCAACAATTAGAAAATCATTGACCATTACCACCGCTCAAGAGCAATGGATAAAGCTACAGATTGAAAATGGTGGTTTCGCGAACGACAGCGAATATATGCGGCATCTAATACGTTTGGACGAGAAACGCAATAGGGAGTTTTTAACCACCAAAGCGGCTATACAAGAAGGCTACGATAGCGGTATAAGCCCTAAAGCTAGGTCTGTTGAAGAAATTGTTCAGGCTGCCAAAAATCGTAAAAACAACAGAATTCAAAACACGGGGAATGCCCAGTTATAATTTATCGTCGAAGTCCGATAGTGATATCGACGATATTGTGGATTATACTTTAGATACTTGGGGCGAATCACAGACGCATGATTATGTTACCGGATTATTACAGTTTTTACAGACTCTTGCCGACAGTCCCGAAATTGGGCGTAGTGCTTCTGAATATGAGCCTCAACTAAAAAGATATAATTTCAAGGCGCACACAATATTTTATGAACCGACCAAAAACGGCATATTCGTCGTTCGCATTTTAGGACAGCGGCAGGACTTTAAGAGACATCTCTAAACGCTGATTTACCGTTTTTCAAAGTCTAAATAATGGGTGGGCTTTATTGCACCTGTGAAATTGAACAAAAAGGATGGAGGAGGGATTTTATTCAGTTTTATAAAACCCTGTTGACATTTAAGCCAATTCTCCGAACAGTTATACTTTATGGGACCAATAAAGGACTTGGTTCCGTAAACCCTTAGTCGTAAAACGGCCGTATTATGTGACCATGTACAGATCAGTGTTGTAATTGTCCGGACAGTGCCATAGCATCCCCCCCTTAAAATATCAACGGGAGTTTTAGAATAGTATTATCGGGCACGCTGGCCCGAACCGACCGCCCCGATGGCTACCTCGATTCCCTCACAGAACCACAAGGGCAAGATATTCGTGCTGTCGAAAGAGGGCCGGGGGACTGCCTTTCATGTAATACTGCCCGTGGCACTTGATGTTTCCCATGAAGGGCAATAGGGCACTGGCTAAAAGCACTAACGGTTTGCGCACATCGGAGGGGGCGGTCTGCCGAACCGCCGTCAGAAATAAAATGTCCTGACATAATGATAATACCATTAATGATCAAATCAAAGTTGACTGCAAGTGCGTTCAACAAAAATGCGCTTGGGTCCACTAAGATTTCAACAGTTTGCTAGTTTTAAAAAAAACCATGTCCGATCCCTTAAGAATATTCGTCATCCGGCGGTTCGGCCATTGGCCGCACAGCGGTAATCAAAGTCCTGAAATTCATATCGACAAATTTAGAAGGCGCTATTTTGGTTGTCCTGCACAGATCTTTGGAAGCACCATCCATATTTCCGAAGATCCTATCGAAAAAACTGGGCCGGGTCGTGTTGGAGGCGGAGAACGGGGCCCCGATCGGCAAGGAGGGCATATATATCGCCAAGCCGGACTATCACCTTTTTGTGCATGATGGGAGAACCTATCTGTCGCAAGGGCCGCGGGAGAATCTGTTCCGGCCCTCCATAGACGTACTTTTCAGATTGGCCGTCGTGGCCTATGGGAACCGGTGCGTGGGGATTTTGCTGACCGGGTTCTTGCAGGTTGGTACGGCAGGCCTTGAGGCCATCAAAAAATGTGGTGGACTGGCCATTATCCAGGACCCTACCACCGCCGAATTCGGTGATATGCCGGCGTACGCGATGGAAAACGTGGCGATTGACCATATAGTCGGAATCGGGGAGATGGCCGGCCTCATCGAAGACATGATGGATCGGGAATATGCTTTGGCAAAGACCAAATCAACTTAGATGATTTTGGCTATTGATAGATATCAAGGGAACATTATTTATGTAGAAGACATCTAGTCTAAAGGCCTTCAATTCCTTATTTTTTGAATAGCAGAAATAAAAGTAATTTATCCTTTTCGAACGCCTCACGTATTTTGGTGAAAGCGATGCGCATCTGAGACTCTACCGTTTTAATGGATACACCAAGTTGTTCCGCAATCTCATTATATTTAATACCTTGCATCTTGTTCATCTGAATAATTTCTTTACACCTTGGGGGTAGCGCTTCGATGATTTGCTTCATTTTTCGAATCCGTTTCTCCATGATTTCAGTATCTTCCTCAATCTTATCCCGCAAGGCACGTTCCCATACTTGATCTAAAAGTTTTTCACGTTTTTTTGCTCCTTTAACGGTATCAATGTATTGGTTATATGCTATAGCATAGAGATATGCTTTTGGAGATTTTCTCTCGTCTAGCTTTAACTTATCGTTCCAAAGATTGATGAACGCCTGCTGAACAATATCTTCAGAAAGCCATTTATCATGGGTGTATGTGGTAATATATGCCACAAGACGGTCGTAATACTTGTTGAATAGATACCGGAAGGCCAGTCTATCTCCATTCCGTAAAGCCTTGACCGCTTCTAAATCGTTCATATTCTCAACAATTGCTATTTAGGTAAAACCTCCTATAATGCGAAATTCGAAAATAATTATGTTTTTTTTAAGGGTTTTATGATTTTTTAAAGTATTGGTTGTAGAGTGTGCATTTTCAAGATGTTTCCCTATTACCATCCAAACTAAGAAATAAAAGAATGAAAAATACAATTTCCAAACTTCTTATGGGCACCATAACGGAGGAAGAGCTTTTGGAGCTTCGAGACTGGCTCAATGATCCCAAGAACCAATCTGAATTGGAGACATACGTTCGTGATTATCACGATCTCAACCTGAGTACCCTAAGAAGCGATGTCGACAAGGCGTACAACAAAGTTATTCATCATATAGAACGTGAACAAAGACCGATTCGAAAACTGATTCCCAATTGGGCGAAATATGCGGCTGCAATAGTACTCCTCTTTGGTATAGCATTGTTATATCAACAAGACCTATTTTCATCTAAGACCAAACATGTGATAGTGCCCAAAGACGAACCGATTACCTTGAAATTGGATGACGGCACCTTAATGACTATCGACGTATCGGAAACAACGAATGTTAATGATGTAAATGGGAACACGGTCGGCATGCAAAAACGGAATCAAATAAAATATTCCGAAGTAAAAAGTACGCAAAAGCTGGTCTACAATACCTTGATTGTTCCAAAAGGAAAACAGTTTGAATTGGAATTATCAGATGGAACAGCAGTTCATCTAAATGCCGGTAGCTCCTTACGATACCCTGTACATTTTTTACCATCAGAACCGAGAAAGGTTTTTTTGGTCGGCGAAGCCTACTTCGATGTAAGTAAGAATGAATCTAGAACCTTTGTTGTTAATGTGGATGCACTGGATGTTGAGGTCTTAGGTACGGAATTCAATATTTCTGCTTATGAAGAAAATCAGAGCA
>JBAUIP010000564.1:0-4690 GCA_049683055.1 Pricia sp. | reverse complement strand
GGATTATCTAGCTTTACGCTAGGGGCTTCCGAAGTTATTTCTTGCGGTTCGGCTATTTTTTCGCTTTCTTCGCTTTCGACTTTTTGGGGTGTTGCCGATCGTGGTTCGTTGTTCGCGGTATTCTGTTCGGCTATCGTTTTGTCTGCGTTGCTTTCTACTACTTCGAGTGTATCGGTTTTCGGTCCGACATTCGCAGTCTGTGGTTCGCTACTTGTAGTACTCGGTTCAGTTACCACTTCGCCTTGCCTGTTTTTGACCGGTTCCCGTGCTACTGGTTTGGCTTCGTCATCCGTAGTCTTAGGTTCGATGCTTGCAGTTTTTTCTTCGTCATCAGCATCTTTGGATAAAACGCCTGAGGCTTTCCTGTCTTTATAAAACGAGGCGGGAATAATAGCATCGGTCGTCGAACCACCGGAGGCTATTGCCTTAAGATTTTTTTTTTGCCCATCGAAGTCGATGGAAGCCAATTTCATCAGGGTAAGTTCGACCAAAAGCCGTTGGTTTTTGCTGGTCTTGTACCGCAGGTCACAGTCGTTGGCAAGTTCCAAGGCTTTTAGCAGAAAAGGATTGGAGGTTTTCTTCGATTGCTGCAAATACCGCTCCTTGGCGGTTTCGCCAACCTCCAAAAGCTCGATGGTCGCCTCGTGCTGACAGACCATCAAATCCCGAAAGTGCGATGCGAGCCCACTGATAAAATGGTGACCGTCGAAACCAAGCGATAGGGTTCTGTTGAACAGCAACAGCAAATCGGGAATGTTGTGCTGCAAGATCAGGTCGGTCGCGGAAAAATAGGTGTCGTAGTCGAGTACGTTCAGGTTTTCGGTGACGGCCTTTCGGGTCAGTTGTTTTCCGGAAAAACTGACGACACGGTCGAAGATGGAGAGCGCGTCGCGCATGGCCCCGTCCGCTTTTTGGGCGATGATATGCAGTGCGTCGTCCTCGGCCTCGATGCCTTGGTTTTCGGCGATGTATTTTAGGTATTCCGCGGCATCCTTGACCGTAATGCGTTTGAAATCGAAGATTTGACAGCGGGATAAAATCGTTGGGATGATTTTGTGCTTTTCAGTGGTCGCCAAGATAAAAATGGCGTGTTTTGGCGGCTCCTCCAAGGTTTTCAAAAAAGCGTTGAAAGCGGCTTGGGATAGCATATGTACCTCGTCGATGATATATACCTTGTACTTTCCGACCTGAGGGGGAATTCGGACCTGATCGGTCAGGTTACGGATGTCGTCGACGGAGTTGTTGGAAGCGGCATCGAGCTCGAAAATGTTAAAAGCAAAATCCTCATCGCCCCGCTCGGAACCGTCCTGATTGATTTTTTTGGCCAAAATTCGGGCGCAGGTGGTCTTGCCGACCCCACGTGGGCCGCAGAACAACAGGGCCTGGGCCAAATGATGGTTTTCGATGGCATTGGTCAGGGTATTGGTAATGGCGTCTTGCCCTACAACATCCTTAAAGGTCTGGGGCCTGTATTTCCGTGCCGATACAATGAAGTGTTCCACTATTTCCTGAATTTTTTCGGTCGAGGGTACGTTACCAATAAATCCGTTGGATTTAAAAGGTCCAATTTTTGAGCCTTTGACCTACAAATATAAAAATCGCCAGCGTTCCGGGGGTCGGTTCGGGTGGGATTAAATCCTTTTTTATCAACAATTGGCGAGTATTGGATCGAAATCGTCTCGGGTTGTTGCCTAGAACCAAGATTTTCAGCTTTTTCATACTGGGGAAGTCTTTTCAAAGCAGCATCGCCATGGCTGCGGTGGTGGGAAAGTTCGCTATCTTTGCCGCAAGCAGGCCACCTTATCGCTGCCGGGGCGACCCGGGAGAGGAAAGTCCGGACACCATAGTGCGGCATAGCGGGTAACACCCGTCACCGTGCCTTTGGCGCGGGAGGACCAGTGCAACAGAAAGAATGTACAGTTCGGCTGTAGTGAAACCAGGTAAACTCTATGCGGTGAAACGTCGCGTAAATCGGTGTCCCGTTCCGGTGCAAATCGGAGTGGGAGAGGGCGGCACGCCCGAGCCGAAGGGTAGGCGGTTCGAGCCTTGGGGCGACCCAAGGTCTAGATAAATGATAGGGGCTGCGCGAAAGCGCGGAACAGAATCCGGCTTATGGCCTGCTTTTCTTATTTAAAAAAACTAAATGCCGTCCCCCCATACTTCCTTTTCTCAACGAAATGTTCGAGATGCGAGAGATCCTTCTGGTTGGCATGTTCAATGATCAAAGAACCCTCTTCAAGCAGCATACCCTGTTCAAAAACCGAGCGAACAAGAGTTTCGAAACCGCTCAAGTCCATGTCATAAAACGGATCGGCAAAAATGATATCCGCTTGGGCGTTCGACCTTTTCAAATAATCGAAAACGTCGCTGTTGACAGTGGTGATGCCAAAATCCAGTCCCTCCGAGGTTTCTTCGATAAAGCGTACGCAACCGGCGTGCATATCCACTGCCGTAATATGTTCGGTACCGCGTGAGGCGAATTCGTAGCTAATGTTTCCCGTTCCGGCGAAGAGGTCGATGACCGAAATATCGGCAAAGTAGTAGCGATTGTTGAGGATGTTGAAGAGGGCTTCCTTGGCCATATCGGTGGTCGGGCGAACGGGAAGTTTTTGGGGAGCGGTCAGTCGCCTGCCCTTGTGCCCACCGGATATAATTCGCATCAGAGGGCGTTTAGTATGGTGAAATCCAACATTTCTTCGGTGGTGTTCCTGAAGTTCTGATCGGAAAAAGCAGGGATGATGATAGTGACATTTCTAATATAACGATAGCAAAGTTCGAAAAGGTCGTCGTCTTCCTCGATGTCGCCGAAGAGTTTAACGGTTACGGTATTCGGATCGAGCTGCAATTGTTCCAAGGTGAAGAGCAAGTAGTACAGAAAATCTTCTTTTGTCACGAATTCGAAGCAGTTGAATAGTAGCAATTTTCGCTGGGCGAATATAGCGATATCCATTTGCCGTTCGAAGATATGCAAGTAGCAGAAAGGTTCCTTGCCAATAGGCGGGCCCGATATTCGGCTTGTCTCCCTTTCGGTACGGCCGGTCTGCCGGTCCACCGGAATTTCGTGTCCGTCGGTTCGGTCGGTCGAGGCTGCCGTATCGGTGCGGTCGCTTTCATTTTTCATGTTGGAGCCGCTCGCTAGCCGATGTACTGCCCAAGAATTTGAAAGGGATTCCAATATCACCGTGCCATGATGCTTGAAAGTAAACGCCCCGAAACCTTCGTAAATGTAATTGTTGATATTGACAAAGGGCACGAAAACGTTGACCATATCCAAACTTTCGATGGTATCGTAGGCCATGTGGTCGTTGGCCAATATTTTGGTGTTTAATTTCAAATAATTCGGTAGTTCATCGGCATCGAAGAGCGGTTGCGGCACTAGCCCGAACAAATTATTTCGGTGAATGACGATTACTTCCGAAAACCGGTGCAATCGAATATCGTGCTCCAAAAAGAGGGACTTTAGGTGTTTCAATAGCCCGTACGGCGTCCGTTTTTTGGCAAAGACCGCCGTTTCGGCTTTCAACACCGTATCGGTCGAAGTATCGAGTACACAAAAAGAAAGTCCATTCAAGCTTACCTGAATGGACAGTTTCTTAGTATTTTCCAAGGGATTCCCTATCTTATTGTTGGTCTCCTCTGTTGTCATATATGGGCGGCCAGTTTCCACTGGTGCTCACTTCGCTCAGCGAACCGACCTTGATCCAGTTTCCGTCTACTTCTTCTACGCCCATTTCGGCGTTCTCTTTATCCAACAAGGTCTTTGGTTGATCGTACAACACTACATTTTTTTCTACTTTGGCCTCGAAAACAGGAGCCCGATAACCGCTTTTGTTGATTACGTTGGCCTCCATCTGAAACTTGGCGCCTTCTTTTCCGACAGGTACATTCGCCAGGTTTTGGTAGCGGCTATCCTGTCCAAAAAGCGAATCCTTGATGGACACGGTGCCCAAGGTATCGATCAGTTTCACTTCCTTCAACATATCGATGCGATAGGTCTCGTCATATTCCATGTAGGAGGAATCCCGCTGTTGGGTGATGGTAAAATTGGCCGTATCAATAAATTTGATTAAGCTGGGAAAATCTTTGGCGTACCTTTTATTCACGGTCTTGTAGGCTTCTTGAGCGGACCGGATATCCTTCAATTTCGCGATAACCTGGCTGAAACGCTCCTCTTTGACTTCATTGAACTGAATGGGGCCGGTAACGGATTGGTAGATGAGGTATCCCAATACCCCGCAAACGATCCAAAGTACGATTTGTATTACAATTTTCATTTCTAAGTGTTGTTAGGTTAAAGGTTGACTACTATGCCTTCTACACAAATCTACAATTTTTTTTCAATCGTGAAAGTTTTTCCCAAAAAATCATCGGCAAAATATCTGGGGGGAGTTCATTATCTTTGGACATATGGCTACCCTCACCGATGCTTCCTTTTATACCATCCTAAAGGATAAATTCCCCCATGAACCGACCCTCAAGCAGTCCGTTGCGCTCCAGAAATTGTCCGGTTATATACTTAATAAGGATGCGAACAGGGTTTTTTTACTGAAAGGATTCGCAGGTACCGGAAAAACCACGCTCGTAGGTACTTTGGTCAACAGTTTGTGGAAAACAACTTATAAATCCGTATTGATGGCCCCGACGGGAAGGGCCACGAAGGTGATGTCCAATTACGCCAACACGCAGGCAT
>JBAUIP010000563.1:0-5666 GCA_049683055.1 Pricia sp. | reverse complement strand
GGTTGTGAGGGACGATAAATGCTTCTATCGGTAAATAGAAAGGCGGTCGTGGTCACCTTTGAAGGTTCATCCCTGTCGTATCGGCTGCTCACATAGTACGCACCGAAATTCGCTTTTTCATCCTTATGGGTGACGGTCACACGGACGTCACTCCAGTTTTGGTTGGATAACGGGATGTCAACGCTGCCCTGAGAATCTGTTTCCAAAGTTTTGGTCAATCGGCCCCCATCATAATTTTTACGGTAAGACAATTCGACGGTTGCTCTGGAAATAGGATGCCCATCGTGTCTGTCAATGACCTGAAATTGGTAGTTTTCCGGTGAACGAGTAGTTACCAGAGCTAGGTCCGTTACCTGAACCGGACTGAACGCAAAGGTTCCATTTTCTGAGCCGGGAGTTGCTAAAATCACATAATGCCCGTTGTCCAAAGAAGGAAACAGGATTTCGATTCCGTGCCGCTGGTAATCTTTTTCGTTTTTTAAGGAGGCATCCCATTTTTTAGCCACCGGCAGTTTTTTTAGGAAGGTCCGCTGCTTGTCATACGGATACAGCTTGTTCAGCTCTTTCAGTTGGTTTTGGGATATTTGAAGTGCATTAAGCTCCAGCGTTTCGATATTTTTATAGTGCACCAGAAGGCGGGCCTCCGTATCCACGGGAAGGTAATTTTCGGTGGTCAGTTGTAGGCTTGGGGCCAGTATTTGCGATTTCAGGGCTTTGCATTTGTCCGCTCCCCGGCTATCGGGAAATCGCGCGATGGCCGACTCACAAAGAGCCAAAGCTTCCTGCTGTTTCCAACGGTTTTCTTTGCCAACTTTGGGTTGGTAGCCATTGCCCTGCTGATGTAACATTCGGGCGATTTCATAGGTATACAGGGCAGAAAGGGGACTTTGGACAAAGTTTTCGGCGGAATTTTGTAGGACTTCAATGAAGCGCTCGTCCCTGTTCGCAAATACTGCGTTTTTATGAATGAAGTCCAGGCGTTCGATATCGACATCCACCAGGGCTTGCATATCGGCATCCGAAAAATGGAAAGCAATCAAGTCCTGATAAATATGTAGTGTCTTGGCCTGTAACGAGGTCTCATCCTTTGTATCGATGTCGATTTGCGTAAATGCATACGCCTCGCAGAGTATTTGGGTATCGTCGATTTCAAACTGGTCCGCCGGGCGGGTGATGCTGTTTTCGTCGGTTTTGTAGAACTTCAGTGCCTCGTGCGCCAAGAGGTCGAAGAGGGTGGGGCGGTAGGTATCGGAATCGGGCCGTTCTTTCAGAATTGGCTCAAAGTTTCCCAGATCTGTTTTCTGAAGTTTATCCTTGTTTTCCAGGGACGCTTCAAAGTGTGCGTCGATCTCATGGAAAAGCGTAGTCAAGTCCCAAGTCCTGAAATCGGTGGAATCGACTTTATTTGCCGTTAGGGTACGGTCGTAGAACTGGTAGCGGTGCTGCTGAAAATACTGCCAGTAAAGGTTGGCGAGATAACTCTCCAATACATTTTTGGTCGGAAATTCCGCTGCCGCGATTTCCGACCGGAAGTCCTCGACGATTTTCAGCTGGGCATCCTTTTCCAAAATCAGGGCATACTTTGAAGTGTAAAGCAAAGTCTTTACGGTCTGCGCGGAGTTCCCCTCCTCCTTGGCTTTTTTGGATATCGTATCAACCGCCTTTAGGGCGGATTGGGTCAAGCCATCGCTTTCGTATTGACGTACCTTTTTCCAAAGGATTTCGTAGGAACCATCTTGCTGCGCGAAGCCCGGGCCCCAAGTCAGCATAAGGATATTAAGGATAACAAAGATTTTTGCATGTTTCATCATTGGACGGTTGCATTAAAAGTACGCAACAAATATTTGCAAAAGATATGCCACGGGCAATAATGAGTTAGGGAGGATGCCCTTTGGTCGAGTGAAACGATGCAGAATTTCTTCTATCGGAAACCCGAGGAATACCAGTGGAGTTTTCGCCTAAAGACTTTTGAGCAGGCCCCCATCGATGGGAATCTGCGTCCCCGTAATGTAAGCGGCTTTTTCGGAAGCCAAAAACGTCACCAAATACCCGTATTCCTCCGGTCTGCCGATACGTTTGACCGGGACTTTCGACTCCATATCCGAGCGCACATCTTCTTGCGGAATGCCTTGCTGATGCGCCTTTTTGGCGTTGAGCTGCTGGATACGATCTGTATCGAAATATCCGGTCAAGATGCTGTTGACCGTGATTTGATACTGGCCGACATCGGTCGCCAGAGACTTGGCCCAAGTGACGACGGCCGCGCGGATGGTGTTCGATAAGGCCAAATAGGATAGCGGTTCCTTCACCGAAACCGAGGCCACATTAATGATTCGGCCCCATTGGTTTTCCATCATTTTCTTTAGAGCCAGTTCGGTCGTAAACACTACGGTCTTGAAAAGCAGGTCGAAGGCTTCCTGATAATCGGGCAACTTCTTTTCGAGCGCGCCTCCTGCGGATGGACCTTGGGTATTGTTCACAAGAATGTCAATGGAATTATTCTCGAAATAATCCGAAACGATACCCTTATATCCCTCGAAATCCAAAAAATCGACGACCAGAAATTGGTGTTTTTGTCCCTTATCCGTAGGAAGTTCATTGACAATGGCCTTCAACTTGTCCTCGCTGTGGGACATCAGGGTGACGCTGGCACCACTATCCGCGAGTTGTTGGGCTACGGCCTTCCCGATGCCGCCGCTGCTGCCACCGACAAGGGCGGTTTTACCTTTTAATGAGATGTTCATTTTATCTGTATTCTTCCCTGACCGGACTAAAAACATCCATCAGCTTACAGGCCGTCAAGGCCCGCCCGCTGTGCTTTTTATGGGACGCGATGACCACAATATCCCCGGGTTGGTAGACTTTGGATTTACCATCCAAGGTAAATTCGAATTCCCCTTCGATAACATGCATAATCTGTTCGTGCCTATGAGAATGTTCGGGTACTTGCGCCCCTTCTTCCACCTCCCAAAAAGCGATGGACATGGTCTCGGCATGAACCAGCTTACCGTGGTAGCCGGGCATGATTTCTTTCGATTGGATAGTGGATAATGATAGATGCATCGCTACGGATTTTCACGAACGAAGATAAAGGAAATTTCGGGTTTATTTCTACTTGCTCGATGAGGCCTCAGAATCCGGCGCCTTCCACTCCACGACCACTAGCTCGCAGCGGCGGTTCCATTCGTGGTCTTCTTCGCTGCAGCTCTCTTCGGTCTCGCAGTGAACGATGGGCTGCGATTCGCCATAGCCCTTCGCGATGACGCGGTTGTCGGCGATGCCGTTTTCGACCAAGAAGTCCTTAACAGCGTCGGCCCTTTTTTGGGAAAGGTCGCGGTTGTATTCCTCATTGCCGCGAATGTCGGTGTGGGTACCGATTTCGAGTACGATACCGGGGTTGGCTTTCATGATTTCGATGACCGGACCTAAGCGCTCACGGGATTCTCGTCGCAGGTACCAAAGGCTGTAATCGAAATGAATTTCAGGGGTCTTGATGACAGTGCGCTCTTTATCGCGCACCAAGGCTTCCTCTTTTTCGATGGCATCCTGTACTTTGCGGAGGTGTTCTTTTTTAGCCTTTTCCGCGGCCAATTTCTCTTTTTCGGCCATTTCTTTTTCCAGTTGGATGCGTTTGTGCTCTGCGGCCTTTTCCTGTTCAGCTATTCGCCGGTCTTCGGCCAAGGCCAATTTTTCTGCTTCTTCTTTCTTTTTCTGAAGCACTATGGCCTTTTGCGCTTCCCGTTCTTGGATGGAGTACAGGGTCAACGAACCGTCTTGGGTAGCCTTGCGCTCCTCGGTAGTCTGTACTAATTTGATGTTGGATTCATAGACTTTTTTCCGAGCCTCGAGACGATAGGGCCGCGCGCATTCGACCGTGAATTTGAAGGATGCATCCCGGCCGGTGGTCAGGCTTTCGATGACTTTTCCTTTGGCGTCCAAAAGTTTTAGTTGGGTGTTGGCCAAGGGCTGCTTCGTGGTTTTGTCGGTTACGATTCCTGCGATAAATTGCTTGCAGTTTTCGATGATGAGGGGTTTGGTTTCCGAGAAGGAATAGATATCGTCGCTGCCTTTTCCAGCGGGGCGGTTGGAGGAGAAGTATCCTGTCTTGCCGTCGGCATCCAGCCAAATCGAAAAGTCATCGTAGCCACTGTTGATAGGGAGGCCCAAGTTATCGGGCTTGCCGAAGCCACTTCCGTTTTCCGGCCCTCCGTGCTTTGTACCTTGACCCTTGACGATAAAGACGTCCAGTAATCCGAGACCGGGATGGCCGTTTGATGCGAAATAGAGATTTCCGTTCGAATCTAGGAAGGGGAACTGCTCCTTTTTGTCCGTATTGATTTTTTCTCCCAGATTAGTGGGATTTCCATAAAATCCGTCCTTCCCGATGGTCACGGAATACAGGTCGAAAGACCCGAATCCGCCTTCCCGATCGGAAGCGAAATAGAGGTTGGTTTCATCGGGACTCAAGGCTGGATGCTCCGTCGAAAAGTCGTCGCTATTGAAGGGTAGGGCCGTGATGTTCTTCCACTCGCCGTTAACCTTTTCGGCGCGGTAAATCTTTAGGTTGCTGACCTTTTCATCCGTTTTTTGTTTGCTGTTCCGGGTGAAATAGAGGGTCTTTCGATTCTTGGTGATGGCAAAAGTGCCCTCGTGCATCTTGGAATTCACGTTTTTGGATAAGGAGGTGCTTAGGCTGTCCCCCAGATCCAATTTCGCGATAGGATGCGCATACAGGTCGAGATAGGCTTGATTGTTCCACCGGTACACTTTGGGAAGCACTTGAGACGTTTTGCGTGAGGCGCTATAAATCAGGCTCGAATCTACCTTGGCCGCACCAAATTCCGATGTTACCGTGTTCAGGGCCAAGTTCTCAATGCTGAAGCGATTACCGATGGCGCGAACGTTGTTCAGATACGTAAATTGCCTTTTTAGCTGTTCAACCTTTGCCGAATCGCCGCGTGCGGTGTAAAAATCCAATAGGGTTCGCTGCGCTCGTTCATACTTTCCGATGGCTAGCAAAGAATGGCTGTACTTCTCATAGTACGCCTCACCGATATGTATTTTTTGGCCCTCTCCGAAACTTTTGAAGGATTGGCTCAGGGAGTTAGGGTCCTCAGCCTCCGAAGTTGTGCCATAGTTATTTATCAGGTATCCGTACCAGCGGGCAGCGGCGTTCATATTGAAGGTATTGTAGTAGCTATCCGCCAAATTTCTGACAAGTTTTGCACTTTTATGTTTAGGTAAAAGCTGCTCGTATAAGGGGATGGCGTCGCTGTAGAACTCCCGCTCGAAATAGGTGTCGGCGCGTTCCAGCTCTTCCTGTGCCATAAGGCCTTGCAGGGAACCGATGATAAATAGGATGTACAGTATATTTTTCATGATCAATAAAATCTGGGGGATTTGTCATAGCCTTTTCCGAGACCCAGTAGGTCAAGGTCGAAAAGGATGAAAATTTCGTGGGAGCCGGAGCTGTACCGGCTCAAATTGGATAGCGTGTAGTCGTAGGCGTATCCTATGCGTAATGATGGAAGCACGGATAGGTTGAACATCGCGCTGACCGAATCGTCCAATCTATAGGATAGGCCAGCTTCAAAACGGTTCAGGAAAAGCGCGTTCAAGGAGGCATCCACCGTTAACGGAGCACCCTGTACCACCTTGGCCAGTAC
>JBAUIP010000562.1:0-3179 GCA_049683055.1 Pricia sp. | reverse complement strand
CTTCTGGATGGCACTTACGATAAACGGTGTGGACGACGCCCCTGTCATGACATAGGTATAATTGCCGCCGGAAGGACCGCGCGGAACGAGACCTCCATCCTTATAATATTGCATTAGGGAATGGACGAATTCTTCCATGATATCGGGGTACACCAAGCCCCAAAGGGTATTGAGCGTCCACTGCGCTCCCCAGAACGAATCGGAGTTGTAGTGGTTGAATTTCGGTTTTCCGTAAGCATTCAGGGGTAATTGCCCGACACGAAATTCCTTGCCCGTATTATCGGGATAGGCTCCGTTTACATCGCTTATGGTTCTCCTGCCCTCAAGCGCGTGCCACAGATCGGTATAGAACCTTTTTTGCTGTTTTTCGCTTCCCCCCTCAATCTTTATTCTTGCCAAGAGGTCGTTCCATTCTTTTTTGGAGTTATTGACGACTTTATCGAAATTCCAGCTCGGCAGCTCAGTGGATGCATTTATCGAAGCATTTTCGATGGATGTATAGGAAATACCCACCTTCATCAAAAGCTTTTGACCATTTTTTCGCATACGCACCAGATAATTACCGGTTTCTAGGTCTTTGTCTATGGATTTGATTTTCGTACTCAAGGAAATATGATAAAACAACTTGACCGGTTTGGGCCTTCGATGGGTCGCGGCGATAACCAGTTCGCCCGCCAAGGTCTTTTCCTTCACTTTTCGTAGCGTCCCACTAGTAGTTTCGTTGGGGCCAAGCATTCCGTTTAAATTAAATAGTATCGCGGCTTGGGAATCGGTGGGGAAGGTATACCTGTGTAAACCTACCCTTTTCGTACTGGTCAGTTCGGCTGCGATGCCATATCGATCCAGTTCCAAATAATGATAGCCCGGTGCGATACGTTCGGTTTCGTGGCTGAATTTTGATCGGTAATCCTCAAATATGGACTGCTCGTTTTCTTCGGAAATGGTAACCGGCATCACCGAAAGTCCGGATAATTGCCAGGCGTGGATATGACTAAAGCCCTGTACCGTATCGACCTTGTAACGGTAACCGCTTCCCCAGGCCCCGTCGACCTGGGTATCGGGACTCAGATTGACCATTCCGAAAGGGCGGCTGGCGGAGGAAAAGAAAAACCATCTTGAATTTTCGGTGTCGAGCAATGGATATACCAAATCAACCGGTCGATGGGTGTCGGTTTTTGGGAATTCTTGCAACGTATTCTTCCCACATGAACCGAGAAAAAAAATCAGCAAGCCTATGGTCCGAATCGAAGTAGATAATAGTGTTCTAGCGGTCATGATGTCAATAAAACTAATTGAACAGATTTTATTTGAACCCAGTTTTTTCTATTCATATGCCTTTGCGGTTTGTTTGGAGCTTCCAAGGCCTTCGATTCCCAACTCTACCGTATCCCCGGGCTTTAAATATTTTGGGGGATTGAACCCTAATCCCACCCCTGACGGGGTTCCCGTAGAAATAATATCGCCGGGCAACAAGGTCATATATTGACTGATATAACTGACCACTTCCCGAACATTAAAAATAAAATCGGCGGTCGAGCTTTGCTGTAATGTTTCGCCATTGAGTTTCAACCAAAGGTCCAATTTGTTGGGATCTTGAATCTCGTCGGTAGTGGCGATAAAGGGACCTATGGGAGCGAAGGTATCACAGCCCTTTCCCTTACACCATTGTCCACCGCGCTCGATCTGGAAGGCCCGCTCACTATAATCGTTGTGCAGAACATAACCTGCTACATGATTAAGGGCATCGGCCTCGGAAACATAGGATGCCTTTTTGCCGATAACTATGGCCAACTCCACTTCCCAATCCGTTTTGTCGCCTCCTTTAGGGATGATAACGTCATCATTGGGGCCGACGATGGCCGAAGTGGACTTAAAAAACAGTACCGGTTCCTTTGGAACATCCATTCCGCTCTCCGCTGCGTGTTTGGCATAATTCAGACCAACACAGACGATTTTGGAAGGTCGCATCAAGGGGGGTCCCAAGCGTTCGTTTTCCGCGACTTCCGGACAGGTTTCCTCGTTGTCCTTTAACCAGTCGCTTAATTTTTTGATTCCTTCGTTCCCAAAGAAATTTTCATCGTAATCCTGTCCAAATCCGGAAACATCGATCCGAGATCCGTTTTGCAGTTGTACCCCTGGTTTCTCATTTCCAGCTTTACCAAATCGTATTAGTTTCATGTTTTGTTATTGTTTTTTAGTTATAATGCATAGGCTTTGATGACTAAAATAATCCTGCCCTTCCGGCAGGCGGGCATGGCGTCAGCCATTGAGTTTGATATATCCTCCGTCAATGGGAAAATCAGTTCCCGTGATGAACGAGGCCTCGTCGGAACAGAGATAGACGGCCAGATTGCCCACCTCTTCCGGTTTTCCCATGCGCCCTATAGGTTGTGTCTTCGATAGTTTTTCGAACATCTCTTTTTCCTTTCCCGGATAGTTTTTGCTGATAAATCCATCTACAAAAGGGGTATGCACCCTGGCGGGCGAGATGGAGTTACAACGAATTCCAAAATCCAGGTAATCCTTGGCCACGGAATAGGTCATCGTAAGTACGGCTCCCTTGGTCATGGAATAGGCAAAGCGATCGCTTATCCCTAGCGATGCTGCAATAGAGGCCATATTGATGATAACACCTCCATTTTCTTTCATCGAAGCGATACTCGCCCGCATACAATTATAGACTCCCTTGATATTCACCTCGTACAATCGATCAAGATCGGATGCCGAAGTATTTTCCAAATTGCCGACATGGGCTATTCCGGCGTTATTGATCAAAATATCTATAGGGCCCGAAGAGACGATGGATTCAAATGCCTTATTGACCTCGTCCCCTTTGGCGACATTGCATCCATAAACCATTGCCTTACCGCCCATTGCTTCAATCCTGTTCGCCGTTTCCTTCGCATTGGACGCCTGTAGTTCCAAAATGTGGACCGTTGCACCCTGTTCGGCAAGGGCCAAACAGATGGCTTTTCCTATTCCACTGCCTCCGCCCGTGACCACGGCCAATTTATCCTTTAAACTAAATTTCATTTTTGACGTCTTGTTTTGTCTTTAACTCTTCCTCCCAAAAACCTGCGTTGGGGAGCTTGTATTCCGCCAAAGATTCGGGTTTCATAGTAATACTATAAGCCGACATCTGCGGAGGCATATAAGCACCGATCTGAATAATTAAGGGG
>JBAUIP010000561.1:0-5416 GCA_049683055.1 Pricia sp. | reverse complement strand
AGATAGACCTGAAGATCTTTGAAGAACAGTTTACCGAAGGCTTCGAGAATGCCTCCGCTCAAGTGCCGGTAGTATTTTTCGTCGAAAATATCGATGAGGTTGTTGATGCCCATCGTCAATCCGATTTTCTCTTTGGTGTAATTGTTGAAATACTCCACCAACTTGTAGTATTCCTGGAATTTCGAAATCATTACCGTATGGCCCAGGGCGCAGAGCAGTTCCGCCCGATCCATAAAATCGCGTTCATCGATTTCCCCGGAGGCTTTGAGGTTCGATAGGGTAATTTCGAAAATGACGATAGCACTATCTTGGTCTACCCCTGGGTCTCGGACGAATATATCGTACGATTTGTTGAACATATCCATATTTACCTTGGTCACCGGCCTAAAACTACCCCGCAGGGCCAAAATGTTCTTTTTGTAAAGCACGGCCGCCGGAAGCAGGTTATTGCCATCGGGTCCGAACATGACCGCATCGGTCATATCGTTACGGATCAGCTGCAAGCTCATCAGGCGGTTGTCGACATCCTTAAAATTGGGGCCGTCAAAATTGATCATGTCAATTTCGATGGTATCCTTATCGATGTGGTCGTATAGGTATTTTAGCAGTTTTCGGGGTTTATGGTATTTGTAAAAGGCCCCGTAGATGAGGTTGGTGCCCAATACCCCTAAGGTTTCTTGTTGCAATCGGGCCTCGTTCTGTTTGAACCTGATGTGCAATATAATTTCATCGTACTCCTTTTGGTGCGGGTCGAGCTGATACCGAATGCCCAACCAGCCGTGGCCCTTATAGCGTTTGGAGAAATCAATGGTAGCCACCGTGTTTGCGTACGAAAAAAAAAGTCGGTCGGGATGGGTCTCCCTGCTAATGCGCTCTTCCATGAGCCGCATCTCGTGGGTCAACATTTTCTTCAGTCTCGATTGGGTCACATACCGCCGGTCTTCCTCGATACCGTAAATGGCATCACTGAAGTCTTTGTCATAGGCGCTCATGGCTTTGGCGATGGTACCCGATGCTCCCCCTGACCTAAAAAAGTTACGGGCCGTTTCCTGGCCCGCACCGATTTCGGAAAATGTTCCATAAATATCCGGATTCAGGTTAATCCGTAAGGTTTTCGCCTTGATCGAGGGGATGTTTTCAAAAGCGGTGTCCCTGTTCAGAACTGAAGCCATAGCACGTTTGTTTTCTTAAACAAAGTTAACAAGTTCGGGCAATCTATTAAACTATTTAGTTATAAATTTGGGGATAGATGAACGAGGGCTTGAAAATTACATTTCTAGGGACTGGAACCTCCCAAGGCATACCCATTATCGGCAGTAAACACCCAGTGTGTCTGAGTGATAATCCTAAGGATAAAAGACTTCGCGTATCTATCTTGGTCTCTTGGAAAAATTATAATTACGTTGTCGACTGTGGTCCCGATTTCAGGCAGCAGATGCTGAACCATAATGTCGAAAAATTGGACGGCATCCTATTTACCCACGAACATTCCGATCATACGGCTGGACTCGACGACATCCGTCCCTATTTTTTCCGGCAGGGCGATATTCCCATTTACGCCCACCAACGGGTTGCCGATTCCCTCAGAAAGCGTTTTGACTATATCTTTGCGGATACCAATCGGTATCCAGGCGCACCCTGCGTGGATGTGCATCTAATTGAAAATGACCTGCCGTTCACTCTGGGAGACCTCTCTGTGGTGCCCATCTCGGCCAAACACAATCGGGTTCAGGTCTTCGGATTCCGTTTTAGGGATTTTACGTACTTGACGGATGTGAAGACAATTTCGGAGGATGAAATCGAGAAAATAAAGGGAACCAAAGTACTGGTCGTGAACGCGCTGCGGGAAGAAGCCCACCATTCGCACTTCAATTTGGAGGAAGCCCTTGCCTTTGTGGATAGGATTAAACCTGAAACCGCCTACTTTACCCACATAAGTCATTTGTTGGGATTTCATGCGGAGGTGGAAAAAAAACTGCCGGATGGCGTACATTTGGCCTATGATGGTCTGGTGGTCGAAATGTAGCGTGGATTTTGGAATCATTCTAGTCATTTGGCCTTAGAACCGAACCTAGGATACAATTCCAAGGCAATATGCGGCAGGGAAACGCCGTTAATGATTGAAACAAAAAAATTTGAGCACCCGCGCTACCAAAGTTTTGCTGCGGTAGTCAGGAGTGACACCTTAAAAATCGTATCTTTTGAGAAGTAAAATTTTCCTTTACCTATTTCTTTTTACAGCCCTGATTTGCCTGTATCTTGTAGTCAGCGGCGGCAAAATGTCGGATGCCAAGGATGCCAAAATCCAAAACTTGCAGGCCGACGTCGAGCAACTGCAAGATTCCGTTAAGAACGCCCAACTCCGAGCCCTCGAAATGCAGTATTTTTCCTTGGAAAACAATGACGACGCCTTGGCGTACTACGACCATTTATCCTTGGAAAACCCGTCAGGATATATCGCCGACAAACTGTTGGAGACCAACGAGAGCAAAGGAACCAATCCCTTAGTGCCCTACGAGGGCATGGAAGGGGATTTCAAGATCAATAAAATCAAGGTGCTCAACCACCGTTGGATACTGGCCGATTTTTCGGATGGAAAATACTGGGGCGAGCTGCTAATCAAATATGAACTGAAGGATGACCTCGGGGTGGACTTTACGCTGACCGACCATTTGTTGTATACGCGCAGCAATTAAATTTTATCGCCCAACCACTTTTTTAAGGATTGAAAATTCTGTGGTGCGACCCCGTGTCCTACCGGAAATTCCTCATACCTATGTGCGATACCCAGTTTCTTCAAAAAAGGAGGTGCTTTCTGGGCCCATTCCGGGGGAATTACCTGATCCACCTGTCCGTGGGAAGCATATATCCTCAACTTTTCATGGTTTTTATCCCTGTAGCCATCCTTTAAAATACCCTCGTTGATGTATCCGCTAAGCGCAATGACGTTCTTGATTTTTTCGGGATACGACAGCGCCACGGCGTAGCTCAGAATAGTGCCTTGACTAAAACCGAGCAAGGTAATCCTTTGGTCGTCCAATCCGTAGGTACTGCAGGCCTCTTCTATAAAAGTGACCAATTTTTCACGGGACAGGACTGCCTGTTCATCGTCGCTCCACTTGCCCTGCTGCGCGTCAAAATTGATGGCGTACCAAGCGTTTCCGTAAGGCGCCATGGGGTAGGGGGCGCGGACGGAAATGATACACAGTTCTTTCTGCAGCTCGGGCGCGAAGGAAAAAAGGTCTTCCTCGTTACTGCCGTAACCGTGAAGCATAAACATGACAGGTGGTTTGCCCTCTGAAAGCGATGAAGGGCGTATAAGATGTTCTAGGGACAAAGGGGCTGTGATCATGGTATAAAAATCATTGAATAAAAGTGAACCATTTTTGAAAGAAATTGCCCAAAATCGGAATGGACTGTTTTTTTTCCTGTAGCGCTCCTATGAACCCGAAAAACCATAAGACCGAATAACATAAGAACAGCGCAGAAGCGGAATAAAGGTTTCCGTACGTGCTGGAAAGGATGCCGAAAGCGATAAAGAGCAAGTGAATTCCAAAAGCCTGGCGGGTATGGAAACGGGCAAAATCATTTTTCGGCTCGCTGTTCATGCTCACGGCGATCAGGGCGCCAATGATAGTAATATAGGCAACGATAGCAGTGGTTTTTCCTTCTTTTGCAGTGTTCATGGGGTCAAAGGTAATTCGGAATCTGCCGATTCGCAAGACGGCATGCGTCTATTCGGGAAATGCGGCACTGAAGAGCTATTCGGGAAATGCGGCACCGAAGAGCTATTCGGATAAGGCCAGTTGCCCATTGTTAATTGCACCGTAAACCCTTCCCTTCATTTCAGCCCCCAGAAACATGCTATTTTTGGAAGTCGAAAGAATGTCTTTTTCCCCGAAGCTATAGTCCGTATCCGGATCGAAGAGCGCAAGGCAGGCTTGGCACCCTTCTTCTATTCTGTGCGATTCAAGACCGTACCGTTCCCTGCCCTTCGTCAGCAGTTCTACCGTGATTTCAAAATCGAAAAGCTGGTTCAAGGCGCCAAAGGCACTTTCCAGTCCGATACTTCCAAAGGCCGCATTTTCGAATTCCACCTGCTTTTCCTCGATGTTCATCGGAATGTGGTCACTGGTGACAAAGTCGATGGTGCCATCTTTGACCCCTTTCTTGAGGGCCTTGGTGTCTTTTTGGGTGCGTAAGGGAGGCAGTACCTTGAACGCGGCATCGAATTCCTCCAAAACGGTGTCTTGATAAAATAGGTTGTGTACCGCCACGCTACAGCTCACATCGAGCCCCTTTTTCTTGGCCTCGGCGATCAATCGAACTGAGCCGGCCGTCGATACGGTGGGTATATGCAATCTTCCGCCGGTGTATTCCAAAATGAACAGGTCGCGGGCAATCTGCAGTTCTTCCGAGAGAGCGGGAATTCCCTTTAATCCCAACCGGACCGAGGTCTCGCCTTCGTTGACGTTCCCCTTTCCTGCGATATTTGAATCCATGGGGAAGGAGTGGACCAGTCCTCCAAAATTTTGAACATATTGCAGGGCAATTTTCAAAAGATTGGCGTTTTTAAGGGGATGCTTAAAATCGTAAAAACCGACGGCCCCTGCATTTTTCATGTCGTAGAGTTCGGCCAAATCCTCGCCCCGGCCTCCCAAGGTGACCGTCCCCAAGGGATGCAACCGGGTCAGCTGCCCCTTCGCCGCATTTTTGAGGAATATGATGTCGGCACTGCTATCCGGCACTGGATGGGTGCTCGGGTTCAGTACGATATCGGTAAAACCGCTTCTGGCCGCCGTTCTAAGGCCGTTCTCGATAGTCTCCCTTTGCTCGAAACCGGGTTCGCCAAAACAGACGCTGCTATCGAACCAACCTCGGGATACATGCAAGTTTTTAAGGGAGATACTCTTGGTTTTGCCCTCGGCCTCGATTTTTGCCGCAATTTTTGCAATCTTTCCGTTTCTGACAAGGATGTCCCGTTTCTTTTGATGGAGCCCCGCATTGGCGGCATCGACGATTGTAACGGATTTCAGGAGCAAATTCATGAAGGGGAGTTAGGGTTATCGATTATCCAACAAATTTTTGGATTAAAATTTCTAACAATAAAAACGCCAAGGCTAAAATAACGAACCATTTCCAAAGGGCGGTTATCCGGTTGTCTTTTTCCAAAGTGTCGAACAGGGTGGCTATGGAGGATGCTACTGAGGCATTCCCGATTTCATCAAGATTGAGATAAGTCAGGCCGCTCTCTTTTCGGTCGAAGTTAAAACTAATGTTGTTTAAGGACGTATCTCCCTCTAAAATAGAAAATTGTCCGTCTTGATTCAAGTTTTCGTCGAAGGTAAGGGATACCTTGTTGGAGTAGGCCTGCTGTTGCGGGATAAACTCAAAGTCATCTTGCTTGACCTTAAGG
>JBAUIP010000560.1:0-1518 GCA_049683055.1 Pricia sp. | reverse complement strand
GATTTCCTATCCCCTGAATTCCATAAACAACGAAGGGAAGCCGTTCGAGAGATGATGCCCTCCAACAGCGTGGCGGTATTTTTTGCCAATGCCGAGCACAACCGGGCCAATGATGTGGACTATATCTACCATCAGGACCCCAATTTTTATTACCTGACGGGATACCGGGAGCCGAATGCCGTTCTGCTTATTTTTTCGGAGCCCCAATCCTCGCCCGATGGCAGTGCCCACGATGAGGTGCTTTACGTGCAGGAGCGGAACCCGAAAGCGGAACAATGGAACGGTAAACGGCTGGGCGTCGAGGGTGCGAAGTCGAAATTAGGATTTGAAACGGTTTACAACGGAAGCGAATTCTCGAAGGCAACAACTGATTTCAAGGGTTTTGATTACGTGCTGTTCTTTGAATTTAAAAACGATTACCGGGACACCCGCGATGAGGCCGATCTGTACAATTTGATTGCGGATTTCAAAGAAAAAACCGATTATCCATCGGATTACAACCCCGATAAAGAGCGGCTGTACACGATGATTACCTCGACGGACATAGAGAATAGTGCCAACGTGGCCCAAGTTTTGGGTCGCTATCTGAACCGGGACGAGCATCTGAAAAAGGACGCCCTGCTAAGCGATTTTGTAAATGCGCCCGACGACCAACTGCGAGGGGAAATAAAGGATAAGGTATCCTTACAGCTGGAAGACAATAATCTGGATTCCGGTTCGCTGGGAGAAATTATGGCCACGCTGCGCGAAACCAAGACGGAAGAGGAATTGGTGTTGCTCAAAAAAGCCATCGAGATTTCCGCTGTGGGGCAGATAGAGGTGATGAAGGCGATGCATCCGAACATGTCGGAGACCGAAATTCAAGGCGTACACGAATTTGTTTACAAGAAATATGGAGCGGAATACGAGGGCTACCCGTCCATTGTAGGAGGTGGAAACAATGGCTGCATCCTGCATTATATTGAGAACAATAAGCCACAGGTTGGAGATGACTTGGTGCTGATGGATTTGGGCGCGGAATACCACGGATACACCGCCGATGTGACCCGGACCATTCCCGCCAACGGCAAGTTCACCAAAGAGCAGAAGCAGATTTATGATATCGTATACAATGCCCAGGAGGCCGGTATCGCGGCCAGCGTGGTCGGTGCGCCCTTTGGAGCGCCGGGTCGGGCGGCGAGCGAGGTGGTTGCGGAAGGACTGCTGCGTTTGGGCATCATCTCCAGTAATGAGGAGGCCCGTACCTATTTCCCGCACGGCACCTCCCATTATTTGGGACTCGATGTGCATGATAAAGGCACCTTTCAAGCCTTCAAACCGAACACGGTGATTACGGTGGAGCCGGGCATCTACATCCCCGAAGGTAGCAACTGCGACAAAAAATGGTGGGGCATCGCCGTACGGATCGAGGATGACATCCTGATTACCGATGATGGCCCGGTCAACCTATCAGCCATGGCGCCGCGAACCACGAAGGCGATTGAAAAGATGATGGCACAGCCTAGTCCCCTTGATGAC
>JBAUIP010000559.1:0-16577 GCA_049683055.1 Pricia sp. | reverse complement strand
GTACTGGCCCAAATCGACTCCATTATGTTCAAGCCTGAAGAAGGCAGTGTTTATGAGGTCAAGGTCATCAAAATGTTGGATTTCGGTGCTGTCGTGGAATATCAAGACGCCCCCGGAAACGAGATTTTACTGCACGTATCCGAAATCGCTTGGGAACGAACCGAAAATGTTTCCGATGTGCTGAGTATGGGCGATGTTTTCGATGTCAAATATATGGGTATCGACAAACGCACCCGCAAGGACCGCGTGTCACGTAAAGTCCTCATGGACAAACCGGAAGGCTACAAAGAACGCCCGCCCCGCAGCAGCAACGACCGAGGTCGGGGCCGCGACGACCGCCGAGGTGGCGGGCGCGACAATCGCGACCGCAAGCCCCGTCGCGATAGGGACTAGAAATTAGAGTTCAATTCAAAGTAAGAAAATGCCCTGTTCATCGATTTGGACGGGGCTTTTTCATGGGATTCAACGAATAAATCCACTTTTTTGGACCGATTTGTAACATTTCGCGTTTTTTTACGTATAAGTATATGCAGCTTCCGCGAATAACATGTTCAAACCCGAATGAAGAACAGTTTTCGGGAGGCATAACCAGAAAGGAAAACAGCAGATGAGACAGTTAAAAATCACCAAACAGGTCACCAATAGGGAGACCGCATCGTTGGACAAATATTTGCAGGAAATCGGTAAGGTCGATTTGATCACCGCCGATGAGGAAGTGGAATTGGCACAGCGTATCAAGGCCGGCGACCAGATTGCCCTTGAAAAACTGACCAAAGCCAACTTGCGATTCGTTGTTTCCGTCGCAAAACAATATCAAAACCAAGGCCTTACCCTTCCGGATTTGATCAACGAAGGCAATCTTGGTCTGATCAAGGCAGCACAGCGTTTCGACGAGACCCGCGGATTTAAATTTATATCCTACGCCGTTTGGTGGATTCGCCAATCCATACTTCAGGCCTTGGCCGAGCAGTCCCGTATTGTTCGCCTACCCCTGAACAAGATTGGATCGATCAATAAAATCAACAAGACTTTTGCCTTCTTGGAGCAAGCCCACGAGCGCATGCCCTCTGCCGAGGAAATCGCGAAGGAACTCGATATGACGGTTGAAGATGTCAAGCAGTCCTTGAAAAACTCCGGTCGCCACGTATCTATGGATGCGCCTTTGATCGATGGTGAGGATTCCAACCTCTACGATGTACTTCGTAGCGGAGAATCGCCCAATCCAGACAAAGAACTGTTACAGGAATCTTTGCGAGTTGAAATCGAGCGCTCGCTGGAAACCTTGACCCCTCGGGAAGCCGACGTCATCCGCCTTTATTTCGGACTGGCCGGACAACATTCCATGACCTTGGAAGAAATTGGGGAAACGTTCGATCTGACCCGTGAACGGGTTCGACAGATCAAGGAAAAGGCAATACGTCGCTTGAAGCACACTGCCAGAAGCAAGATTTTAAAAACTTATCTTGGGTAGGTAGTGGAATCATTGATTATCACTGCATTGCATCCCGTCGTACACATGCCTAAATCTTGGAGGGCGTCGGTCTTCACCCCGAACTTTTCCAAGTTAAATTCTCCTTAAATAGGAAATTTGGCATATTAGTTGTAATTTTAAGGTAACAACAGTTTATCATGACTGTTCGTTTTTTGATTGATGAATAAACTCCGGCTGATTACCGGAGTTTTTTCATTTATAACTTTGGAAAAGATGGAAAATTCAGACAAAGAGTCAAGTCAAAAACAACCTAATAATCCGCTGCACGGTGTAAAATTGGTTGACATTCTTGAACATCTTACCCAAAAGTACACATGGCCAGAATTGGCCGACCGAATCGACATCAATTGTTTCAAAAGTAATCCATCGGTAAAATCTTCGCTTAAATTTCTGCGTCGGACGCCTTGGGCAAGAGAAAAAGTGCAACGGCTCTATCTAAAATCGATTCAAAAATAAACGGTCATGCCTCCCGGAACAAAGCTCGAATCTGATGTTCATGGCAAAACCATAGGAAACTATTCTGTAGTAAATCCCGGTGCGGTGACTTCAAACCAATTCTCAAAATATGCTTGAGGATTTCAAAATTTATTTAATCCAATGGCCTTCAACATAGTTCTAATAGAACCTGAAATTCCCAACAATACCGGTAATATCGGCCGTTTGGCCCTTGCGACCGGCTCACATCTGCATTTGGTCAAGCCGTTCGGATTTGAATTATCTGACAAGAAGCTCAAACGGGCGGGATTGGATTATTGGCGGCATCTATCCGTAAGCGTTTACGAAAACAGTGACGAATTTTTCAAAATCCATAAGGATAAAAGAATGGTCTTATTCTCCAGCCATGCCGAAAAAAGCCATTGGTCCATTGCCTATAGTGACGAGCTTTTTTTGATTTTCGGCAAGGAATCCACAGGATTGGATGATGAAATCACAGAAAAAAACAAGACCGAACTGTACAAAATACCAATGTACAACGATCATATCCGCAGTCTGAATCTGGCGAATGCCGTGGGCATTGTCGTATATGAAGGGTTAAGGCAGATTGCTTTGTAGCGAGAGTATTGCTAAAAGTAATACCCGCGCTCTGCATTGCGCCAAAGTCATAAAGCGCTCATTTGGCAGGCTTACAATTTGCCGCTGGGTAAGATTTTCTGCCAGAGAACCAATGTCAAGCAACTTTTTACGCCTAAATATTATTTTTCTTGGGATTCCACCTCCTCGACCACAAAAAATCCGTCATTGCCTTGGGCCTGGTAAAGCGGCATAAAAATAAATGCATCCCAAGTGCTGAGGACTTTCTCACCGTTGTGGGTCGCTAAAAACTCCCCTTTCTCGATAGGCTGAAAATTCTTGTAGCCAGGCTGCATTTCGAATTGGTCGCCGTCTTCCAAGCTGTGCCGATGGACAATCTCAAAAGTTTTTTGATTTTCGCCTTGCGCCCTTACCTTCTCGACCGCAGCGGGAAAATTGGAAAGACCTTCCAAATCCAGTTCACAGGCTTTGGCCAAAGCCAGCCAAATCATGCCCTCATGGTAGGCGACAGCATCGGGACTCTTGTGCTGCCCGCCCTCGAAGACGAAGCCCGTTACGCCGATGCGGCTCAGGTAGTGGTCGATACATCCAAAGACGATATCCGAAAATCCCCGGATGATGTAGACCGGAAAACGGTGGGCCCAGGCGTCATTTTCCCCTACTTCCTGCACGGAGATGTAGGGAAGGCTATCCGAGGAAGTGGTATGACAATCCAAAAAATACCGTTGGGAGTAATCATCCTCAGAATGCGCCTCTAGCACTTCAATAATGTCGAACATTTCCTGCTTTTCCTGGGTATCCGTCTTTCCGCTCGACACGTTTTCTTCGGTCCAGGTGCGGTTGAGGTCCTTGTCGATATAACGAACCCCTTTTTTAAGTGCCGCAAGATTCCCATAGACACCGATTATCTTTCCGGTGATTACCGGTCGTTCAGCCTCCAACACTCTGAAAACGTCCTTCAAGGCCTCTACCCCGCTAGGTTCATTCCCATGTATGCCCGCTGATACAAACAGTAACGGGCCTTCTTTTCCCGATTCGTACTCTCCGATTATTCTTTCGTTCATCGCTTTCAAATCTCTATCCGATCAATCCATTGTCGCCAACTGCTTATTGTCCAATTTGTTCTTATTCAACTTTTTATATTCGACTTTTCGCTCGATGGATTCAACGACCGCATCGGTGAAATCGGGCAGCCCAATATCTTCGGTATAGGCCAAACCACCCGGACTCATGCAATTGATTTCGATCAGTTTATCGTCGACCACATCAAGACCTACGAAGAAGAAGCCGTCCCGAATCAACTTTGGAGCGGTAAGTTCCACGATACGCTCGATTTCAGGCGTCAGCTCCGCTTTCTCGGCACTCCCGCCTAGGGCCAAGTTACTCCTGAACTCGGCATCGTCGCCACTGGTGCGACGGATGAGGCCCAATTGACCATCTTTCTCCAAAATCTTCCCGTTCATCAGCAGCACGCGTACATCCCCTTTACTTACTCCAGGCAAAAATTCCTGTGCAATGACGTAGCCTTTGTCGAGCAGGGAATTCGCAATCTGCTCGAAATTCGCTTTTTCCTTACCCAATAAATAAATGCTTTGTCCGCCAGAACCCTCCAAGGGTTTGAGTACGATTTTTTTATCGGACTTTTCCCAGAAGTCCAGTATCACAGTCTTATCGCGGGTGATGACGCTCTCCGGCTTAATGTCTTTGGGCAGTTCCTCAAAGTACATTTTATCGATGAAGGAGTGCGCCATGGCGTTGGCATCGTTCAATACCAAGGTACCCTGTTGTTGTATGGCCCGGGCGAAAGCCAATCCGGAGTGTTCCGCCCAGTGTCTCGAAATCGGTTCTTCGGTGGGATTGTTCCGCATGAAAAGGACATCGAGCCCTTCGGAGGAAATCGTTTTCCATTCGATCGAATCGCTCTGCAGCTGATCTAGAAAGTCTCTGGGAGACTCATATTTCATGGACCTCGGCAACTTTTTGCACAGCAGGTCCACAGGGGCGCCGTGCATAAAATTGAAGCCGCCAACTTCCATAACGTAGGTCTCGTGCCCGCGTTCGAAAGCTTTTTTCAGCAGTACGACCGAGGTGCCGACGTATTCTTTTTGTAAGTCACTTATAACTATGCAAATTTTCATTTTCTCTTGTTTTTTAAGGATGGATTTCTGGGAAGCAACTAACAATAATCATTAAATCAAACCATCTCGTAGAGCGGCATACCCTTCCCAAAGGTTTTTAGTTTATCGTCACAGGATGCATTTTGCAAGTATCGCGGCTTTATTTTGGGTGGATGCAATAGCCCCCGTTCCATCAGGTCCTCGATGACCGGAAGATGCCTTAGCGCGAATTTGCCTGCCAGCAAAGGCTCCAAAGTACCGCCGTCGACCAGATAATCCCGCAATTCCATCAGTCCCTTAAGATATACAATATCCTTTAAAAATCCGCCACCTTGGAACATTCTCGAGGTGATGTTGAAAGCGCGGTCATCAGAAAATCCGTGCTGTCGGTGCAACAGTCCGAAAATAGAATCAAAATCCGCACCCTTGCCCAGTGCATCGCCGGCCACTACCCTACCGGCCAAGGTTCTGAGTCGATTGGCACCCAAGGCATCCGCGAGGTATTCGGCCAATACGGCGATACCTTCCTGAAGGGCGTCGTAACCGGCCAATCCGCAGGCCATCTGTCGCAACGGCTGCCGTGAACCATTGTAAAAAGTGAGGGCATGGGTTCCGATTTCGTGCTGGATCAGGGCGCAGGCCTCCATATCGGTCAGGGTATAATCTGACGGAAGGTAGAGTTCCCCTTGATCTACCATCATGATATTGACGTCATTTCGGATGTGCACCTTACTCCGGTAATCGGGCGCCATCGTCCTGAAATAATCAAACTCCTGTTTCGCCAATCCCTCAAAATCTTCGGCGCTCATGACGGCTTGTCGGGCATCGGGCGATTCTTCGGGTACCCGTTCCAAAATTTCTTGGGCCTCTTGCAACAGGTCCTCCGATACGGTACCGTACATTCGGATGCTGCTATAGAAGAAGTTTTGGGAACCGCGCTCCTTGAGCATGGTCAGCTCGTGGTCGATTTCCTCCCGTTTTTCGTCGTAAATATAGGCGAGCGCGGGATCGTCGATTTCGTGGATATCAAGGTTGTACAGTTTGCGCTTGAGGATGTCCGGGTCTACCGGCAGCAATCGGTAGTGATAGGTGCCAAGGTTCTTGAATCCGCCATCGAAATAACGTTGTCGTAGTTCGGATATATTGATGGGCGCGACCAGCAGCAAAAAGGAATAACTGTTCTGGATTGCGGTGATTTTCTTATCGATCTTGAGCACCTCGTCGTGGATGGTCCGTTTTCCCAACGCGTGGTAGCTGGCCAATTTCGAGGGAGTCTGAACCCTGATAAAGTCGAACAATGCTTCCTGCACGGTTTCGGCGAAGCGGTTGCGAAAAGTCCTGAAATAGACCGGGAATTCCGTGCCCTCGCCATCGCGGTAGGCCGGTGGCACCTCTATCCCGATCCAAGTACCGCCCTTGGCCCGAAGGTTTTCGGTATCGAAAAGGGATGCGGTATCGGCGTGCCTTCCTTCCCCTACATCCTCTACCCTAGCGGAAAGTTCCGCACCGTAGCGAGCCTCTATTTTACCTAGGCCCGAAGCCAATGCATCCAGTGTGGAGGGGAGTTTTTTCTGGGGTCCCGAGACCTTGAACTCCGTACTCTCCAATCCGCCCTCCTGGATTTCCAACACCAAAAAAGACCGGAACCGCTCCGACATTATTTGCAAGAGCACAGCCAAAAAATCACGGTATCCGGCTTCCGTATTTCGTCCCAAAATAAGATAAGAGGCCGCCGTCCGCACCAAACGCATGGTTTTTTTATCCTTTTTCCGCTTTCGGTACACCATCAGATAGGGCACGTCGTGTTCCAGAAATAAAAATCCGCCTTCGGGAAGTTGTAGCGTCGTTCTTCCGCCGGGCTCCAATGTTGTCAAGTGATGCTGTAAACGGTCTAGGGTCTTGGGGTTTTCCAAAAGGGATATACATTAGGTTAGATAGAAACATGGTTTTTAGGCCCCAAAATATACAACATCCGCGAAGGTGCGGACAATCTTTAACAAGGATTTAAGGTATGCGGATGCGCGTTGATAAACCCTTGAATTGCGTACTTTTGCATTCCTATTCAAAATGAACCGATGAGCGAAACCAAGATTGCCCCTTCCCTACTCGCCGCCGATTTCGGCCACCTGCAACGGGATATAGAAATGGTGAACCAAAGTGAGGCGGACTGGCACCATCTGGATATTATGGACGGACTTTTTGTACCCAATATTTCGTATGGGATGCCCGTGGTCAAGGCCATGGCCGAGCACGCCACCAAGCCGTTGGATGTGCATCTGATGATTGTCGATCCCGACCGCTACATCAAGACTTTCGCCGAGCTGGGAGCCGCTCATCTGACCGTGCATTACGAGGCCTGTACCCACCTGCACCGAACAATCCAGGCCATTAAGGCCGAGGGAATGAAAGCCGGAGTGGCTTTGAATCCGCATACCAATATTCTACTTCTTGAGGATATAATCAAGGATATCGATATCGTGCTGGTCATGAGCGTCAATCCGGGATTCGGGGGACAATCGTTTATAGAAAATACTTACGAAAAAGTGCGGGGCCTGCGTGAAATGATTACGCACAGAAAGTCTAAAGCGCTCATAGAAATCGACGGCGGAGTGACCGCGGACAATGCCGGACGCCTGGTCAAAGCAGGCGGCGATGTACTGGTCGCCGGAAGCTTTGTTTTTAAGAGCGACGACCCTACCGCGACGATTAAGGAACTCAAAGAAAGTGCGGAACAATGAAGGAACTGGATCTCATCATCGTGGGCGGAGGCCCCATCGGAATCGCGTGTGGACTTGAAGCCCAGAACAAGGGCCTGAGCTATGTGATATTGGAAAAAGGACCCATTGTAAATTCGTTGTTCCATTATCCGGTGAACATGCAGTTCTTTTCATCCTCGGAAAAGTTGGAAATCGACGACATTCCCTTTATCAGCAAAGAAGCCAAGCCGAAACGCAACGAGGCGCTGGAATATTACCGTCGGATTGTCACCTCGAACGACCTCAACATCCATCTTTTCGAAAAGGTGAAAAACGTAGATAAAAAAGATGGTATTTTCTCGGTTATCTCTACAAAGGATACTTATTCCGCGGAAAATGTCATCGTCGCAACGGGATTCTATGATTTGCCTAATTATTTGAATGTGCCCGGCGAAGATTTGTCTAAAGTTTCGCACTATTACGACGACCCGCATTTCTACGCCAGCCAAAAACTGGCCGTGGTGGGTGCTAGTAATTCAGCAATTGATGCCGCGCTGGAATGTTGGCGGAAAGGCTCTGAGGTAACCTTGATTATTCGCGGCGAAGAGGTCGGCCAACGCGTGAAATATTGGGTGCGGCCCGACATCATCAACCGAATTGAGGAAGGAAGTATCAAGGCGTACTACAACGCTACCGTTCAAGAAATCCGTGAGAAGGAAATTCTAGTCGAGACTCCCAATGGTAACCTTACCTTGGAGAATGATTTCGTGCTGGCCCTGACCGGTTACCGGCCCAATTTCGACTTTTTAAGAAAGATAGGTATAAAACTATCGGATGACGGGAAGAAAATTCCCGAATACAATGCCGAGACGATGGAAACCAATGTAGCGGGACTCTATCTGGCCGGCGTCATCTGTGGCGGAATGGAAACCCATAAATGGTTTATCGAGAATTCGCGCATTCATGCTAAGATTATCATGAATGCTATTTTGCATGAAAACCCGACTGAAGTGGAAGCGTGAAAGCAACGGGCTTCGGGTTCAGGGTTTGGAATTTGGAATTTGGAATTTGGAAATGTAAACAACCAAAAATAAAAGGGCAGACTGGTCAAAAGGCCTAGCTCCACATTAATATGGCACAACCTTTTTCAATTGCAATCCACGGAGGGGCCGGCACTTTGGTCAAAGGCCAGATGACTCCCGAAAAAGAAATCGCTTACAAAAAAGCCCTGGAATCGGCCCTTGATATCGGATACTCTTTACTTAAAGAGGGCGCCTCGGCCGTAGATGCCGTCGAGAAAGCAGTCGCCGCGCTAGAAGATTCCCCCCTGTTCAACGCCGGAAAAGGCAGCGTCTTTACCGCCGATGGCACCCACGAAATGGATGCGGCCATCATGAACGGAAAAACGTTGGATGCCGGGGCCGTTTCCCTGATATCGGGAATTAAAAATCCCATCGCTTTGGCCCGAGACGTGATGGAAAAAAGCGAGCATATTTTTCTGGCCGGTGATGGCGCGATGAACTTCGCGAAAAGCCTTGGATATTCTTTGGAGGATGCATCCTATTTCTACGATGAATTCCGCTACCAACAATGGCAGGAAATTAAGGGCACCGACCAATTTCAATTGGACCATTCCGCGGAAAAAGACTCCAAATTCGGCACCGTCGGTGCCGTAGCCTGCGACCAACACGGCAACCTAGCGGCCGCGACCTCCACGGGCGGTATGACCAACAAACGCTTCGGTCGCATTGGCGACAGTCCCCTCATCGGAGTTGGCAACTACGCCAATAACAAGACCTGCGCCGTCAGCTGCACTGGAAGCGGCGAATACTTCATTAAGGGCGTAGTAGCCTACGATGTATCCTGCCTGATGGAGTATAAAGGACTTTCCCTCAAAGACGCCTCCGAGGAGGCCATCCAAAAAAGACTGGTCGAAATTAACGGAGACGGCGGACTCATTGCCGTCGATGCCCACGGCAATATCGCGACGCCCTTCAACACTGAGGGGATGTACCGGGCAAGCCAGTCATCCTTTGACGAAAAGAAAATTGCAATTTATGGGACTTGAAGGTCTGAGCGTCCTTCCCCTTGAAACGAAAAGCGAGAAGCGAGAAGCCTGAATTTCAAATTCGCAAATCGAATCCCAAAGGCAAAATCCTAAAATCTTTCTTCTAATGGAATCCTACTGACTGATGAACCCTTACTGAATAATAAACGCCTTATCCGAAGGTGTAACCTTTAACTTACGCTTCTTGATATTGAAACGGTCGCCGTTGGCCAAAATATGGGTCTTTAGATTGGAGATGGACATCGGCTGACCCACTTCCAGCAACTTTTCATTATTGTGCTTCAATTTGCTGGGGTCGAAAAGGATGACCATGCCCGAACCGATAATCTCGAAAGTGTTGCAATTCTTGATGACCATTCCGGTATCCTCGGCCAGACCCACGCCCAACAAATCGGGAAATCGGGCGATTGCCTCTGCCAATCGTCCGAACCGGCCCCGGGTGATAAAATGTGAATCGATGATCAAGTTGGGAATAAAGCCCATCCCTTGGTTCATCCCAACGGCACCTTTGATAAAGGACTCCTTGCTACTGCCGCCGGTTATCATTTCGGCGGACATGCACATGGCACCCGCGCTGGTACCGGCAATAACGATAGGGTCGTTTTTATAGCGTTCCCGTAAAATTGTATGAATGGCCGTTCCTCCTATTTTCTTAGTGATGTTCGACTGGTTTCCTCCGGAAAACATGACGCAGTCCGCTTTTTCGATCAAATCGATAAAAGCGGGGGTATCCGATTCCTCCCTCCTGCGTATATCCGCTACCTCGACATTTTTACATCCCAACTTTCCGAAGGTCATGATATAATTTTCACCGACTTCCGAGGGAATGCGCGAAGCGGTGGGAATGATGACAATGTTTGCGTTTCTACCACCGCTTTCCTTGACCACCCGTGCCAAGATACTCTCTTCGATGAACTCCATATGATCCTCCTCCGGAAGGCCGATACCTTTGTTTTCGTTGCCGCCGATGGGAATCAGTATACCTTTTACACTCATAAAATGGTCGTTTGGTGTGTAAAAGTACGGCTCTGATATGAAAAAATATCATATCTTACTGCTTTTTGGACCAACGAAAACACTACAGCAGATAATCATGAAAATACGGGAAATTAATGCTATGAGGGGACCGAACTATTGGTCCATACGCCGTGAAAAATTAATCGTGATGGTACTCGATCTCGAGGCCATGGAAGATTACCCAACCAATAAAGTTTCCGATTTTAGCAGGCGTTTGGAAAAAATGTTGCCAGGCATGTACGAACATCGATGTTCCGAGGGCTGTGCAGGCGGATTTTTTATGCGGGTCAAGGAAGGAACTTGGATGGGCCATGTTGTAGAACACATCGCACTGGAAATCCAGACTTTAGCGGGAATGGATACCGGTTTCGGACGCACGAGGGACTACGGGGAAAAAGGGGTGTACAATGTTGTCTTTTCCTATATCGAAGAAAATGCCGGACGATACGCCGCCAAGGCCGCGGTCGATATTTGCAAGGCATTGATCAAAGGGAAGGATTATGATATAGACCCAGACTTACAACGGATGCGAGAACTGCGGGAAGCCGAACGGCTTGGCCCTAGTACCGGAAGCATCGTGGAGGAAGCCGAAAGAAGGGGTATTCCTTGGATACGCCTGAACAAATATTCGCTCTGCCAACTGGGTTATGGCGCCAACCAAAAGCGCATTCAGGCTACCGTTACCAGTGAAACCAGTAGCATCGGCGTCGAACTCGCCTGCGACAAGGAAGACACCAAACACCTTTTGGAACAGGCGGAGGTCGAGGTACCACGCGGTGATATCATCACGAGGGAAGGCAGTCTCAAAAAATCCTGCGACTACATCGGTTACCCCTTGGTCATCAAGCCTATCGACGGCAACCACGGTAGGGGAATTTCCGTCGATATCAATAACTACGAGGATGCACTCAAGGCATTTAAGGCTGCACAAAAAGTGTCCCAACGAGTCATCGTAGAAAACTACATTACCGGAAAAGACTACCGTCTTTTGGTTATCAACAACCGTTTGGTGGCGGCAGCCCTGCGCTCGCCCGCCCACGTTATCGGTGATGGCGAATCGAGCATCGAAAATCTTATCGCCGATGTCAACAACGACCCACGCCGTGGTTATGGCCACGAAAAGGAGCTGACCGTCATTTCCGTCGACGACCTCACCCGAACCATCATCGAGGATGCCGGCTACGAACTGAAATCCGTTCTGCCGAAAGGTGAAAAATTAATCTTAAAGGATACCGCCAACCTGAGCACGGGCGGTACTGCCGAAGACGTGACCGATATCGTGCACCCGGCCAACGTCGCCATGGCGGAGCGAATTTCCAAGATTATCGATCTCGATATTGCGGGTATCGACATCATGACCACCGATATCAGTAAGCCATTGTCGAAAACTGGGGGTGCCGTGCTCGAAGTGAATGCCGGTCCCGGTTTCCGTATGCACTTGTCCCCTACCGAGGGACTCCCTAGAAACGTGGCCGCTCCGGTGGTGGACAAGCTTTTTCCCCGTCAGGCCGATAAAGGCCGTATTCCCATTGTGGCCATCACCGGCACCAATGGCAAAACGACCACCACCCGGTTGATTGCGCATATGGCCAAAATGGCCGGCTTTCGGGTGGGGTACACCACTAGCGATGGTGTATACATTAAAAATCGGCTTTTGATGAAAGGGGATTGTACCGGCCCCCAGAGTACGGAATTCGTACTCCGCGACCCTACTGTCAATTTCGCGGTGCTGGAATGCGCACGAGGTGGATTATTGCGGGCCGGACTCGGATTTTCGAAATGTGATGTCGGTATCGTCACCAACGTGTCCGAAGACCATTTGGGCCTAAAAGGTATCCACACCATCGATCAACTGGCGCAGGTCAAGGGAGTGATTCCAGAAACCGTGCTGCCTGACGGCTACGCCATTTTGAACGCCGACGACGACCACGTCTACGATATGCGTAGGGGTCTTGACTGCAATATTGCCCTGTTTTCGATGGATGAAAACAACCCGCGCATCACGGAGTTACAAGATGAGGGGGGCATTACCGCCGTCTATGAAAATGGCTATGTCACGCTCTGCCGAGGCACTTGGAAAATGCGCATTATGAAGGCGGAGAATATTCCCTTGACCTACGGAGGAAAGGCAAAATTCATGATTCAGAACGTACTGCCGGCCATTATTTCCTGCCACGTCAAAAACATCAACATCGAGGATATGAAGGCCGGCCTGGAGACTTTTTTGCCCTCGGCATCGCAAACCCCGGGACGGCTCAATCTTTTCAAGTTCGAAAAATTCCAGGTGCTGCTCGATTACGCCCACAATGCCGCAGGCATGCGCGCCCTTCAAAAATTTACAAATGAAATCGAGGCCACACATAAGGTAGGAATCATAGCCGGTATCGGTGACCGCCGCAAAGAGGACAACGAAAAGATGGGAAGCGTCGCCGCCGAAATGTTCGATGAGATAATCATCCGTCAAGACAAGCATTTACGCGGTAAGACCGAAGAAGAATTGATTCAAATGCTGAGAGACGGTATCAAGGCCAAAAATCCGGACAAAAAAATCACCGCGATACCCTCCGAGAAAGAGGCCATCCATTATGCCATCAACAACGCACGCCCAGGTACGCTTATCGTGTTATGCAGCGATGTGGTATCCGATGCCCTCGAGCTGGTCGAGGACCTAAAGGAGCAGGAGCAAAAAGGGGCCTCTTTGGTGGCGGATAAATAAAAGGGAACACGGATCAAAGCCCGTGTTCCCAACTCAAACTAACTCAAACTAATCCAGAACCACTGGATTATCGTTCGTGCATGTGCCCTAATAACCGGGATTCTGCACATAAAGTCCCCCTGTAAAATCGATTTCCCGTTGGGGAATGGGGTAATATTCATCCCTTCCGGCCGTAAAGACCGCGTTGGAGAGAAAATCCCTTTTGGTCTTTTCCTCATTGAGATAAGCATTCAGGGTTTCTTCCGCCTCGCCCCATCGTACAAGATCATAAAAGCGGGCACCTTCCATCGCAAATTCCAACCTACGTTCAAATTTCAAGGCTTGAAAGGCAAATTCCTGATTCGGAAATGCATCATAAGTACCGATTTCGTAGATATCGGAGGCCCCGGCATCCAACGGACGCTGGGTACTGGCGGCGGCACGCTCCCGAATCTGATTGATGATAGGTAAGGCTTCATCCGACCGATCTAGCTGAATCAGTGCCTCCGCCTTGAACAAAAGTACATCGGCATAACGTATAAAATCGACATTCTTGGAGGTCCCGACGAAAGGACCTTCCTTTACGTAACAGGAGCAATCGGGCGCCTGCTGTTCCTTCATATTTCCGAAATAACCATATACTCCGGGATCCCGGGCCCAACTGAAATTGTAGACCATATCGCCTTCTTGGTTGACCATCGTTCGATATTTGAAAGGTCTGCCAGGAATTCCGATAGTATGGTCGACCCTAGGGTCTAAGGTCAAGTCGCCGGCAGGGGTTACGGTACCATCGTCTTCGACCCCGTTCAATATATCGGTATCGTTAAAGGTATCAAGCAAGGGCAGCCCGTTATCATCGGTCTCGAAGGCATTGACCATGTTCTGGCTGGCCAAGTGAAACCCGCAGCAGCCATAAAGCACGGAACCATGGGGTGAATTGAGACCGGTTACAAAACTGACCCTGCCGACGACCGTACCGTCGTTGATGGAAAATTGTGCGGCCCAGATAGATTCGGGTCCGTTGTCAAAACCATCCAAGAAGTTATTACCGAAATCCGGTTCGAGATTCCCGGTTACCTCATCGGCGAAAGTAATTACCTCTTCCAAACGGGCGGTATTAATGTTAGTGACCTGATGCTGTTCGTCTTGCTCATAGGCCTGATAAAGGCGAAGTTTGGCCAAGTACGCGGCAGCGGCATTTCGGTCTGCGCGACCGGGATCATCCTGCGTTTGGGGCAGATTTTCAAAGGCGAAAAGAAAATCCTCGGCAATCAGGTTCCAAAGTTCCTCGTCGGGCAAATCGTTAGAGGTATCGTTGATCTGTTCTTCGGTGAGGTCTTCTGTGATGAAAGGGATGCTCTTGAACATCAGCTTGAGCATAAAATGGGAATGGGCCCTCAAAAACCGCATCTCGGCCTGGCGGGTCAACTTATCGGCAAATTCCCCATCAGGAATATCGTTGAGTACCCTCAGTGCAAAATTCGCCCTCGAAATGGCCTGATAAAAACTCGTCCAAGTGCGGGGAGTCATCCAATCGGGGGAATAATCGGGCCGGGTCAGGTTATATTGCTCATAGGCATCTACGACGTCTACATCGCTCCTTCCACCTCCTCCCTTATAAGAATCGTCAGAGCGTACGCTTCCGTACACCCATTGGCTGGTCAAGGGCCCTACCATTTCTTCGTTAGCAATACCAGCGTAGGCCGCCGTTATCAAACCCTCGACATTTTCAGCGGTGGCCACTGTTTCTTCCAACAACGCACCCTGAGGCTCAATTTCCAAAAAGTCGTCCGAACAGGATGCGAAAAGCAGCGAGGCCAGCGTTCCAAGTACATATAATTTTCTATATTCCATGATGCTAATTTTAAGATTAAAAGTTCAGGTTAAGGCCCAGTGAAAGAGTGGTAGGAACCGGTATGGTACTGATATCGGTACGCTCGGGGTCCGAACCGACATAATCGCTAGGGGTAATCCAAAAAAGATTTTCCCCTTGCAAATAGATACGTACCGAGGCCATACCCCCTATCTTCTCCATGATAGTATCCGGAAGGGAATACCCGATTTGCGCGTTACGCAGTTTGAAGTAAGAATTGTTCCGAAACAGATAATCCGATATTTGGGTATTGTCGTTGTTCACGAGGGACAAAGCGGGGATGTCGGTACCTGTGTTCGTGGGCGTCCAGGCATCAAGTACCCCGGTACCCGAATTTTCCCTTCCCGAAGCAAAATTATTGAATTCGATGGATGGATCCCTTCCGATTCTACCGGAAATACCGGCGCCAAAAAGGGACAAATCAAAGTCGTTATACGCCAGATCGATACGGATACCATATTCCAAATCGGGAAGGGTGTTTCCTATAAAGTCCCGATCATCGGCATCGATGACGCCATCGTCGTTTATATCCACAAATCGTATACCGCCCGGTCTCGCTCCGATCTGTTCCGGCCCGGCCGCCACTTCTTCCTCGCTCTGGTAGAGCCCGTCGGTCCGGAAACCGAAAATGGCGAACTGCGATTGTCCCAAAATGGAATTTTGGGCGGTTCCGGGGAAAGCGGCCCGTACTTCTTCGGGCAATTGGGTGATTTCATCCTTAAACGCCCCAAAATTAGTGGCCACCGTAAAGGATAACCCATTCTCCAAAGTTTTGGAATAGTTCAACAACAGCTCCCATCCCTTAGTCTCGGTGGTTGCCCCGTTCAAAAAGCGTTGTTGGCCCTCACCGACTACGGAGGCGATAGGGGGATTAATCAAAATATCACTGGTCTCTCGGGTAAAATAATCAAAGGAACCAATGAGGGCGTTTTGAAAAAAGCCAAAATCCAACCCGAAGTTCCACTCCCTCGTAGTCTCCCATTTCAGTTCGTCGTTGCCCGCTTGTACCGATACGAAACCGGAGGGCAGCGTGCCACCATTATTTCCTTGTAAATCATAGGCCGTACCTACATTGTAAAAAGTATCGAAAAAGAAACTGGCACCTACTAAGGTCGACCTATTAGGGCCATAACGCGATTCGTACAGACCGAACCGGGCCACATCGCCTATCGATTGGTTTCCCACCTCACCGTATCCAGCCCTTAGCTTTAAATTCGATACCACCTCAATGTCTTCCATAAAAGCTTCGTTGTCGATTCGCCAGCCTACCGTGGCAGCGGGAAATACCCCGTACCTGTTTTCAGGTCCGAACCGCGATGAACCATCCCTTCGCAGCGTGAAAGAGGCCAAGTACCTATCGGAAAAAGCATAGTTGAGCTTCCCGAACTGTGACAATAACCGGCTCGAGGTCGAAGTGCCGTTGTTGGTTCGTGCTCCCGATGCCGCAGAAAGCACGAAGAACGATTCCGTCTCCACCGCAAAATCATCCGCTTGGGCGAAAATGCTGTTGAAATCATTTCTGATCGATTCCGTTCCGAGTAATACGCCTACACGGTGCTCACCCAGCTCCAATTGATAGTTCAGTGT
>JBAUIP010000558.1:0-6060 GCA_049683055.1 Pricia sp. | reverse complement strand
GTGATATACAGCCGCTCAATGGCGTTGGGCGATTCTTGGGCACGGGTCGTGGTATTGGTCTTCCCCATAAACAAATTTCGGGCAAAATTACGGTTTTTTAGGTTTACGGCTCAAAGGGTCGGACTCCGGAACAATCTAAATTCAATCGGAACGATAAAAACCCATGTACGATTTTAAGAAACTAAACCTTGAACTTCGAAAGCCCCTCCGCGACCGACCGGTCATTTGCCAATCGTTGCACTTTATTCTGCCCGCCGAATTTTCCTTTGGATTTCATGTAGTCGTTGAAACCTCCCTTTTTAATGGAGGTTACTTTGAGTCGCTGCAAGATTTTACCTTCGATGAGGTCAAAATAATAACTGTTCTGCTCTTGAAGACTGGAGTCGAGCGTTTCAATAAACTTGTCGCGGTCGGAGGGTTCTTGCTCGAACTCTACCAACCATTCGTGATAGGGGAGTTGGTCGCCGGCCGGAGTGATTTGAGGGGCAACGGTAAATTCGTTGATTCTGGCATCCGTAACTTCAATCGCCTGCCGCATGGCTTCTTCGACTTCCTTGGCAATGACATGTTCTCCAAAAGCGGATATAAAATGCTTGATTCGCCCGGAAACCATCACTTTGTAGGGCTCTAAAGAAATAAACTGAACGGTATCACCGAGGTCGTAGGCCCACAGTCCCGCATCGGTGGAGATGACCATCGCATAATTAACGCCAAGTTCCACATCTTTCAGGGTAATGCGTTTCGCGCCTTCCTCAAAAAACTTGTCGGCCTCTACAAATTCGTAAAAGATACCGGCATCTAGTAGCAATAGCATCCCTTTTTCGGTCTGGGAATTTTGATAGGCAAAAAATCCCTCGCTGGCCGGAAACAGTTCGATGCTGTCCACTTTTCTCCCGATAATGTTTTCGAATTTGGCCCGATAGGGTTCGTAATTAACGCCCCCGTAGATAAAGAGTTTGAAACTGGGAAATAGCTCGCCGACCTTTTGACCCGTCTTCGCCTGCAAACGTTCGAAGTACATCTGCACCCACGAGGGTATTCCGGCAATGACACTCATATTTTCATTGATGGTTTCGTCGACAATAGCGTTTACCTTGGTCTCCCAATCTTCAATGCAATTCGTCTCCCAGCTCGGCAGGCGGTTTTTCTGTAGGTAATTGGGTATATAATGGGCGGAAATACCCGAAAGTCGACCCAATTTAATGCCGTTTTTCTCCTGTAGCACGGGACTTCCCTGAAGAAAAATCATTTTTCCGTTGACAAAGTCCGCGTTCCCCGTTTCGTGGATGTAATTTAGGATGGCGTTCCGCGAGGCATTGACCTGATTTTGGATGGATGTTTCGGTTATAGGGATGTATTTTGCTCCGGAAGTGGTGCCGGAGGTCTTGGCAAAATAAATGGGTTTGCCGGGCCATAGGATGTCCGGTTCCCCGGCCACGACCCGCTCCACGTAGGATTTGAGCTGCTCGTAATCACGAATCGGCACCCGCTTGACAAAATCTTGATGGGATGCAATCTCGGTGAACCCGTGATCCTTTCCGAAGGAAGTATCGGCCGCTTTCCGAATCAGTTCTCTGAAAAGCCTCTCTTGGGTTGCGATAGGATTATCGACCCATTTCTTGGTCTTTCGGGCGATACGCCCGGCAAATATCTTGGCGGCAAGTGATTTTAGGGACATTTAAAAATCGATATAATCCGTGGGATTGACCGTCTTTCCATTGTTCCAAAGCTCGAAATGCAGGTGCGGACCCGTTGTCAGTTCCCCTGTGTTACCAACGGAGGCGATGGCTTCCCCTGCTCGCACGGCATCACCTTGTTCTTTGTACAACGCACCATTGTGCTTGTAAGCGCTCAACAATCCCTCGGTATGTTCCAAAATGATGACGTAGCCGGTATCGGAGGTCCATCCCGAAAAAATAACGGTACCGTTCGCGACGGCCTTGATGGGCGTTTCAATCGGGGCAGTCACATCGACGGCAAAGTGTTTTTTCTCAATATCGTATTTTTGGGATACCACCCCGTTCACCGGCGGAAAAAGAATGAGGGCCGAACCACCGGTTTCCCGCTCGAACAGATTGTATTTGTCCTCCATCGCCACCTCGGCCCTAAGCATCGAGTCTTCCCGAATGGGGGTCAGGTCCACACTGGATGGATCGAGCTCGAACTGCTCCCTAATGGAATCTAGATTCGTTTCGCTGACCGCAATATCGCCCTTTAAAACCATGCGGATATTCTCAATATACCGATTGGTGTTTTTAAGGGTCTGTACCAATGAATCGGTGATATAGGTAAGGTCCGTGGCCTGTTTCTTGAGTTTGGTGGATGAATATCCGGGGATGTATTCCCGCAAGGGCGTAAAGGCGATGAGGAGAGTGGTCAGCCCGATAAGCCCGATAATGCAGAGCGATCCGGTGACAAAGACGTTGAGGCGGCTAAGCTTGAAAGATATTTTCTCCTCAAAAGTACTTTCATTGAGAATGACCAGCCGGTACTTGTGCAGCAGCTTCCTCCTGATTTCCTTCCTCTTCTTGACTTTCTTGGCCATGGACAAATATAAGACTGTTTCGAAACATCTGAATCATTTTTTTGGTCCTCCGTCTATACAATCGACTGGCGGGGCGTGGTTCTCGAAAATCTTTTCCTGAAATAAACCAAACCTTCCAGCGATTTCTACGTAAGTAAAAGTATAAGGTCGATTTTTATCCTTTTAAACATCAAAGACGTATTTACGTTCCTTTTTTTAGTACATTTGTTATCCACAAAATTTGTTATTATGACAGCATTACAAATCTTTTTAGCTTTCGGACCTTGGCAAATAGCCATCGTCGTACTGGTGGTTCTCTTATTGTTCGGTGGAAAAAAGATTCCCGAGTTGATGCGCGGATTGGGAAGTGGCATCAAAGAATTCAAGGATGCATCAAAGGAGGATGAGCCCTCAAACGAAAAGATAGAAGACAGTAAAGATCGGACGTAGCCGTTTTCGGATGGCGAATACATCCTCTTAAAATCCAGTAAAGTTAATAACCCTTGACCAATCGTCGGGGGTTTTTTAGTGCCTATCCCAAAAAATATACCGGTCGTTCTTTAAGGGGCCTCCGCGACATCCTATTGTACACCACAAGAAAACGGACTTTCACAACAAACCGCATCCGTACTTCAAACAAAGTCCTGTTTCGAACGTTATTAATAAATTAAGCAAGGTAACATTTATTAGAGCGTTTAAAAATCCATCCAAATTTTTTATCCTTCGGCGGAAATCCCAAGTTTACCGCCGTTTTCTACATCCCGAATCCATGAAAAGAATACTTACTACCTGCATTTTCCTGCTTTCCATGGGCCTGAACGCCCAGAGTTTTGAAGATATCCTCCTCGATGAGGAGCGCAATACGGCAAGTACCGATACTGACACCTATAGAACGGTCGATGCACCCGCCGTCTCCATCAACGAGACCTTTGAGGAGGCCGCCGACCGCAACAACATTCCCCATCGAACCTTCAGCAACCTAGAGGGAGTCGAAAACGGCTATTATCTCGTATCGGGAGTTTTCAGCGATTCGAAGAACCTAAAGAGAACTGTAAAAAAACTAAAGCGAAAAGGTTTCGCAGAGGCCGGTTATTTGACCCATCCGGAAAATGAGCTGAACTATGTTTACCTGGCCTACTACCCCTTCGGCCTTGAAGCGGTCGATGCCTGTGTTTCGAAATTGGACGGTACCTATGATGATACCATGTGGATTCTCGAGATTACCAACAGCATTACCATCGGCGGTTCGTCTTTGGCCGTTCTGGAAGTCAACGACAACGGAGCTGTCCAGACTCTGGATTCTAGTGATGCGATCCAAGGTAACACCGAGAATAAATTCGCTTCCAAAGGCAATGACATTGAAACAGGCGAAAACGCGATCCCTTCAGAACAAGCGGTTGCTATTAATCTTGATACCCCGCCCACCGAAACGGCAAGCAAAAGCAAAATTTTGGCCAAAGCGGATGCCTACTTCAACAAGATGTGGTACGCCGAAGCGGCCGAACTTTACGAGCAAGCTCTCTCCAAAGGCGAAAAATACCGGACCCGCGACATTCTAGAAAAGGCCGCCGATGCCCATTACTTCAACACCGATATGGAAAAAGCTTACGGGTTTTACAACGACCTTTACGAAAATTACGGCAAGGAAATGTCGGCGGACAATATGTTCAAATACGCCCACGCGCTGAAAGGTACCGGAAAGTACGGAAGGGCCAAACGCCTTATGCGGCTATACGACCGCAAGGCCGAGAACAAAACCGCCTCCCTTAGCACCGAGGCAAACCGGCCCAACGAAGTCGTTCTCGATCAATTGTTAGGGTCGGACCAGGATTACGAGCTGAAGAATTTGGCTATCAACTCCGAATATTCCGATTTCTCCCCAATGTTCCTCGACTCCACGCAGGTAGTATTCTCCTCAGCGATGGATTCATCCGTTTTCATGACCCGAAAGTACAAATGGAACGACCAACCCTACCTCGACCTTTACGTGGCCAAAATTAACGAAGAAACACAAGACCTTAAGGATGCCCTGAAGTTTTCCAAAAAAATCAACACCAAATACCACGAGGCATCCGTTGCCTTTTCGCCCGATAATGCTACTATGTACTTCACCCGTAACAACTACGGTAAAAAATTGAAGCGGGACAATAACGGCATCAACCATCTCAAAATCTACCGATCGAACAAGGTCGGCGAGGAGTGGACGGAAGCGGTCGAAGTATCTTTTAACAGTGACGAATATTCTACGGGCCACCCTGCGTTGAGCCCCGATGGCAAACAGCTCTATTTTGTATCCGACATGCCGGGAAGCATCGGCAAAAGCGATATTTTCGTAGTCGATATCTTGGATGACAACCGCTTTTCGGAACCCCGCAACCTTGGGCCGGAAATCAATACCGATAAGCGCGAAATGTTCCCGTTTTTCAATGGTGAGCACCTCTATTTTTCCTCGGACGGACATACCGGACTGGGTGGACTTGACGTCTTCCAATCGGCCTATGATACCGAGGAAGGCTTCGCGGAAGTCTTCAATCTGGGCAAACCGATCAATAGTAAAAAGGATGATTTCTCGTATATCGTAAACGAAGACAATGCGAAAGGCTTCTTCGCCTCGAACCGTGACGGTGGAAAAGGAGACGACGACATCTACTCCTTCAAACGACTGGAAATCGAAGAAGTGCCAGTCAATAACAATGCCATCGCCGGTACGGTCACCGAGCTCGTTACGGGCGACTTGATGCCCAAAACCTTGATAGAACTGCTCGACGAAAACGGCATCAAACTAAAAGAGACCAAGACCGACAATGACGGAAGCTTTATGTTCGAAGACCTTGAAGGCAATACCAAATACACATTGAAGACCGTGAAGGGTAAATTTATCGACAATGAAAAGCTCGTGACCACCGAAGAAAACGAGTTGATCAATGTAGACGTCAACATGAAGCGCCTTGAGGAAATGATTGCCATCGAAGACGGAATCAAAAAAATCAAGACCGAGATGATCTATTTCTCCTTCGACAAATCGAGCATCCGCCCCGATGCCGCCAAGGAACTCGACAAGCTGGTCAGTGTCATGAAAGAATATCCAGGCATAGCGATAAAAATCGAATCGCACACCGATTCAAGGGGCAGTCGTGTTTACAACGAGTACCTGTCGGACAAGCGAGCCAAGTCGACCCGCGACTATATTGTCTCGCAAGGGATAGCCCCCGACCGAATCGAAAGTGCTATCGGCTACGGCGAGAGCCAATTGCTCAACCAATGCGACGGTACCGTTCGATGTACCGAAGAAGAGCATGTGCTCAACCGCCGCTCTGAATTTATAATCGTCAGGGAATAAAAGATTATTGGGGTCCCACTATCTACCTAAACCTAGCCGCCACCTGATTATCAGATGGCGGCTTTTTTTGTTTCCACTTCTGAAAGCTTCCGGAAGCCTTACTCTTGAGAAAAGTGCTGGCTATTGCCATCAAAAAAGCCGCTTCGTCGGGTACAAGGCGGCTTCATCAATTTTAGACAGTCAATTTACTCCTTTG
>JBAUIP010000557.1:0-11948 GCA_049683055.1 Pricia sp. | reverse complement strand
GTGTATCCGAATTGCAAATCGGTGGGGGATTTTTGGAGGTACTTTCCCAAAAGCCATCGAAGCGCCGCCCATGAAATGACAGCCTGTCTCCTATCCTTTTGGAACTTGAACCTACCTGCTTTTTCCTTTTCGTCAGGGGACAGCGATGCCTCAAGGTTTTTCAAGTCCAAAGCGGCATCATCGAATCGGGCATGCCACAAGTGCACGGTTTTCGTTGGAAGTAGGAAATTGTTTTTGGCCGCGGCGATCATGGAAGGGATTTTTAGCTTGTTCTACTTACATTTCTTTTTGAGCAGTTTTTCACTATTGAACTGATGGTTACCGAAACAAAGGCTGTCCAAAACGATTCAAATAGCCGCTTTGCCTTGACCTTATCGACTCTCGTTTCCCCGAAAAAGTAAAGGTGTAAGCTTTCGCTGTCGATACTCTTGATACATCCCATTGAATTTGGAAACGGTCTTTCGATACTTCGGCTCGTTCAGTACGGCCTTGATATTACTGCGGATGGTCTCGGCATCGTCTTCGTCCTTATCCCCTGAAATGGCCAGGCCATGGTAGGCCATGCGGGCGGCGTTCCCGTTTTCGTCGGTGTACTTGAGGGAATAGATGACCATCGGAACGGCATAATGTAGGCATTCGTTGATGCTATTGATGCCTGCGTGATTAATACAGGCATCGGCGTGTGATAGCACTTTCAATTGGGGAACCCAAGCAAATAGGTACACGTTTTTCGGTACATCGGAAAATATATCTTGGGACAGATTCCGCCCAAGCGACAGGATCAGAGACCAATCCTTTTCTTCTCCCGCAATTTGGATGACCTTTTTCAAAAAGGATACATCTCCCTTGGCCAGTGATCCCACGGCGCAGTAAATCAGTTTTTTACCGGTAGCTTTTTTTGATTCGAATAGGGTGTCGAGCCGTTGGGAATCTGGGGAGTTCGGGTCGAGGTCCTGACGTTTTTCATAGACCATGGGCCCCACGTAATGGATATTTTGCTCCATGCGGTGCGGAAAATCCAGCTCTTTCAGGGCCAGCAGCAAAATCGGAAGTTTTTTAAATCTGTAAAGTGGTGGCAAGGTGCTGAGGGCCAAGTCTTGAACTGGAAAGCCCACTTCACGGGCGTATTTTTTTAGGGTTGAGCGCCGATATTCCTGGAATTTGATTTGGTTAATCAGCCATCGGGCGCGGATTTTGGCCCAATCGACGAACCGGGCAAAAGCGATGCCGGGCGAGCTGCCGCTGAAGCCTTTTCCGGGTGTGATGGTGGTCCGGACCGGAGGCAAACCTGCACTCGGCGTGTCGGAAAACCAGGTGTGGAAAAGGGTAATGGAGATTTCAGCAGCGTAAGCGGTAAAAATTAGGTCGTGCAGTTCGACATCGATAAGCGCGTAGTCGGGCCGCAGTTCGGACCATATGTTTCCGTATATCTCTAGTTGCAGTCGTTTTTTGCCTTGCTCATACCGGGTGTGGCGGTTTTGAAGATGGGCCGCCCATTTTTGAAACCAAGACGATCGGACATTCCCATCTCGTGGCTCTGTGGTTAAATCGGATGCTTCCGTAGCATTAGGATTGTTTTCGGCTTGAGTTTCCGTTTTTGCTTTGTGTTCGGAAGGGATATCGGATTCGGGTCGATTATCGTTCCAGTATTCCTTTTCGGAATCGGAATAATTGAAATTAATCTCGGGTATTTCCAGATACTCGAAACCCTGCCGCGCGACCACTTCCGTGGTGTAGGGTTGGCAGAGGCAGATGACCCGATGCCCTTCCCCTTCAAGTCGCGAAATCAGTTCAAACCCGGAATGCATACGACCGGAAAGTCCTGAAACGACAACAGCGATAAAGGGCATAAGCAGATTTTAAAAGTGGCGTCTCGTTTCAGAAAATCGTATCGCTCAGTTTCCAACTCGGTTCTTCCTCGGTCTTCGAGATAGTTTTGATTGATAATCAAACACAATTGTCTTCGATATTCTTCGCAACAATCCTAACTTCGGGCTCGGCGAACAAATCGATATGATTGCCTTCGATCGGAACCACCTCGACCCCGCCCAAGGCCACTTTTTTCCAAGAACCGACGACTTCCTTGTTGATATCTTTATCCGGTTTTTCGGTCAGCAGCAAGGTCACTTTTTGATGGTGTGGCCGCCATCGGTACAGCGAACAGATGTGGGCCAGATTGTTGTTAAGACGGGCCAGCGCCTTATCATCCCCTTGGGACATTCTTTTTCTTAGTTGGAGCTTCAGTTGAACCACCCGCTCCCCTATCATACCCCGAACCGTTTTGATCGGATCCATCATCAAACGTTTCGCAAAACTCTTGATGCGCATACGCAGTCGGTTCCCGGTATCCAATTTCCAAGGGTCGGTCATCGTATCCATCACGATCAGGTTGGCGGTCTCGCCCGAGCCCTGCAATTGCATCAGCATTTCATGGCCGACGGCCACACTGAAACAGTATACCATGATATTGTAAGGGCCGGTGGGCTGCACGCTCCGAATAGCCTGCAAATAATCCCGCGCCATATCCTCGATACTATGGTGCATCTCTTTACCGGCATAAACTCCCGAGGCCTGAAGGGCATAGATGGGGCGGTGCTCCCCAATATATTTGGTCAAAATATTGTAGAAAAAAACGTGCCCCCCACCCGCGTGTATGCAGAATAGCGGCCGCTCGAAGCCATTCTTACGCAGCGCGACCAGATAATCCCACTCCTCGGTCGGCTTCTCTTTTGCCATCACGTAGTTCGCCAAAGTGGCGATGGTCTGATTATCGAAAATCTGGTTTGGGGTCAGATGCATTCCCGCTTCCCGAGCCCTGGCGATTAATTGTATGCTCAAAATGGAATCTCCTCCCAACTCAAAGAAATTATCCTGTACCCCAATGTTCTCAATTTTGAGGATGTCCTGCCATATCGCAAGAAGTTTTTCCTCCGTTTCGTTTGAAGGGGTCTTTTTGTTGGTGTGTTCTTCGTACGTTCCTACCTCCGCCATCTGTGCGAGAGACACCTTATCTATTTTACCGTTGGGAAGCAAGGGAAGTGCATCGACCTGGGTCATGATGGAGGGAACCATATACTCCGGAAGTTTGTTTTTGAGGGATGATTTCAGTTCCACAAGAGCGAGGGATTCCTCGGAAACGAGATAGGCGGAAATCCTCTGCGGACCTGTCGTTCCATCCCCGGCCAGCACCACGACTTGGGACACCTTTGCCTCAGAGGTACGGATCGCCTTCTCGATTTCACCCAGTTCCACCCGGTAGCCCCGGATTTTGATTTGCCGGTCGCCGCGGCCCAGAAACTCGATATTGCCATCGGCGTTGTAGCGGGCCAGATCGCCGGTTCTATACAGTCTGTTTCTTAATTGAGCGACCCCGTTGATTGGCTCTTGCGATTGATGGTTCGCGGTTTCAGCCGAAGCTGCTGACAAATCGCCGGCGACCGCAGATGTTTCGACTTGGGAATGGGGAAAAGACCCATCATTTACGTCTACTCCGGGAGGCGAGGATTCGGAAGCCAAGGATTCGGAAACAAACGGATCCGGTAAAAAAGCCTTCGCGGTCAGATCGGGCCGACCGAGGTATCCGTTGGAAAGGCTCGGTCCGCCAATGTAAATTTCCCCGGTAGCGCCACGGGGTACCGGTGTCTTGTTAGCATCCAGCAGATAGATTTGGGCGCCGGCCACAGGTTTGCCCAAAGGCACCCCGTACATCGCATCTTTTTGTTGAATTTTATGGGCGATACACCAGACTGTGGCTTCCGTCGGACCGTACTCGTTGTACAATCCCGTATTTGGCATCGCGGAACAGTGTTTTGCCACCAAAGTCGGGGGACAAGCCTCTCCAGCCACCATGACCGTTGAAAGGCAATTTAATTTGGAGGTATCGGTATGCTCCAACAGCAACTGGTACAGGGTCGGCAAGAGCAGCATGTAGCTCACTTGATTTCTTTGAATTATTTCGCCGAGGCGGTGCATATCCTGTTCGATACGGTCTTCGGTGACAATCAAGTTGCCGCCGGTACAGAGCGTCCAGAAAATTCCCGCTTTCGAACTGTCGAAGGAGATGGAGGACAGCAGCAAGAAGGCCTTCGGTTTTTGGGGATAAAAATCCAATCGCCCAGCGGTAGAGTTTAAAATATTATCGTGGGTAATCGGAACTCCCTTGGGCCGACCGGTACTGCCGGAGGTGTAGATAACATAGGCCAGGTCATCGCGCTTTAGAACCGGCATTTCAGGGAACAAGGTTTCCCCTTTGGAGGTTTTCTCTTTCGATTTTTCCTCAGAAGTGCTATTATCCGCAATTCCTTTTTGGGAAATACAATTTTCCGAGGCATAGCTTTCATCGACCATCAAAGGCGCTACTGTAGATTTATCGAACAAGCAGGCCAGTTTTTTCTGGGTAATCAATAGCTCGATGTTCGCATCCTGCAACATATAATCGACCCGATCAATTGGATATTTCGGGTCGATAGGCACGTAAGCACAGCCCGCCTTTAGAATGGCCAACAGCCCGACAATCATGTCGAGGGAGCGTTCGACGCAGAGTCCGACCAGTGGGTTAATGACTTTCGTTGACTGAGCTTCTTCATCCATTGCATTCGGTCGGTCGCCCCTAATTTTCAAAACAACGCGCGCGGCCAAAACGTTGGCCTTAGCGTCAAGTTCCGCATAGGTCATGGAATTATCCCCGAAGGTCACCGCTGTGGCATCGGGCCTTTCGTCGACCATTTTTTCAATTGCCTGATGGATGCCGGTAAATTCCTTAAACGTATCCGATGAAATACTTTTTGAAGGAAGTAAAAATTCCTTTTCTTCCGCGGTAAGAATTTCCACCTTGGAAATAGCGCGTTCAGGAGCCTCGACCACCCCTTTCATCAAAAGTGCGATACCATCCAGAAACCGCCCGATGGTCTTCTCCTTGAACAGCTCGGTGCTATACTCAAAAGCAAAGGATAACTTGCCGTTTTCCTCGGCTACATCGAAAGTGAGGTCAAACTTGGAGACGCCCGGATTATAAAAATCGTAATCCACTTGCACCCCTTCCCCAAATGATTCCGGTTCTGAAACGGAATAATACAAAAACATCACCTGAAAAAAGGGATTGATAGATAGGGAGCGTTCTTGCTGTAGCTCGCGCACCAAAAAGTCGAAAGGAACGTCTTTGTTCGAAAATGCTTCCAAGGTCGACTTTTTTACCTCGCGCAACAGGTCCAGAAAACTGCCTTCAGGGGGAATTTCCGTTCGCAGCACGATGGTATCGTTGAAAAATCCGATGGTTTTTTCGAGCGCCTTTTGGTCCCGGTTCGAAATGGGCGAACCGATCAGAATATCGTGTTGGCCGGTGTAGCGGTACAAAAAGAGATAATAGATGGAGAGAAAGAAGACGTATGGCGTGACGCCCCACTGCTTGCACCGCCGCAAAACCGCTTCGGAACGTTCCGCGGAAAGATGATAGAACTCCGAGGAACGGCCGGCAAAGCGCAACTCCTTTGGCCTATGATAATCCGTCGGCAAATCGATCCGGGGGATATCGCCGGACAGTTTCCGCCGCCAATAGTCCACCTGTTCCCATTTGATTTCCCGGTCTCGCTGCCAATACGCGAAATCGGGGTATTGCACATCCGGTTTTTGGGGTTCGGGGGTCTCCCCGGTGCACAGCGTCCTGTAATTTTCCGCCCACTCCGACCGGAGCAGGTTCATTGACCATTTGTCCGTGGCAATGTGGTGTAGGGTGAGCATCACCCGATAGGCATCCTCTTCAACGCGAATGACCGACAGCAAGGCCACCGGCGGTTCGGAAAGATCGAAGCTATGGTTGGCATCGGCATCCTGTATGCGGGACACCTCCTTTTCAACATCCTCGGACATCCGCAAATCGTGATGCGTCTGGGAAATTGCAGCCTCGGGGGCCATTCTCATGAACGGCCGTCCATCCTCCGTAACATAGACCGTCCGCAATATGTCGTGGGACTGAAACACCGAATCAAGGGCCTGTATCAAAAAATCCACCTGCACATCTCCAGAAAAGCTATATACCTCGGAATAGTTGTACAAGGGATTGTCGGGGTAGAGCTGCTGCAAGAACCAAAGGCGCTGTTGGCCGTGCGACAGGGGAATGGGGATCCCGTCGGGCGCGCTTTGAATGGATTTCGCAGGGGTATCGGACTTCTTTCGTTTCCACTGCTCCAGCAAGGAAGACTTTTCCATGTTCAATGTTCTACAACTAATTTTCAACAAGATTCGGACCGGTGCGATGGCTACCTCAATCCGAGAAAGACCGCCAGTTTATATCCGTATTTGCGAATGTAATCGTCGACGACCAGATTGATCTCGAAGGCCCGTTCGACCAGCCAGTATAAAGATACGACAATCAGGAGCACGGACAGCCAGAACATAAATTTCGGATAGATCTTCAGCTTCCTCATAAAAAACAGAACCGGGAAAATCGCCAAGATAATGACGACCTGCCCCAGCTCGACCCCGAGGTTGAACCCGAACAACGATAAGCTGAGATACTCGCCCTTAAAACCAAGTTCGCCCAAAACGGAGGCAAAGCCGAACCCATGAAAGAGGCCGAAAACAAAGGCGATGACCCAATCCTTTCCTTTGAAAATTGGGCGGATATTGTGGTAGGCCGCCAAGCCGATGGACAGGGCAATGATCGACTCCACCCAACGGGAGGGCAGGTTGACGATGCCCAACGCGCCAAGACTCAGGGTAATGGTATGGGCGATTGTAAAAAAAGTAACGATTTTTAGGATGTACATGAACGCAGGCTTGAAGCGTTCGACCGGTTCCCAAAACCATCGGGCGCCGACCGAGGCGTAGCTGGCGTCGACCACACCCGAGCTAGCGCGTGTGGAGCTTGGTATTGTGCTCCCAAAGTCTGCGGTGGAGTTCTCGGAGCTCGGCTTCGGGATTTCAGAGCCTGAGGTCGAGTTTCCGGACCCTGATTTAGAGTTCCCGGGCCCCACAATCGAATTCCCGGACCCTGAAGTTGCGGCGGCCGACCTTGCTTTCCTTCCGGTTGCTTCTTCCCGTCCTTCCCGGACACGGCGCACTACGGAGGGCAATATCAGCGCCAGTAAAAATAGAATATGGTCTAGACCGATCCAGATGTGCCAAACGCCTTGGTAGACCATGGCCATAAAGCCTTTCCAAAGTCCCGTTTCGACTAGGTTCAGCGTTTGGGTGGTACCGCCGCGACTGAAATCAAGGGCAAAAATGGTCTCGTTGTTAATCAGGCCGGCCTTCCAATTGTATTCCATCCCCAGCATGTTCTGTTGGGGGTTGGTGTCGTCTTCCAGAAAGGGATTGTAGGTGACGGTCAGCTCATCGGGCACTGTTTCCATATTGTCAAGATAGAACCTCAGGTTCCAAAAATAGCCGCTGGTAGTCCGTATGCGGGTGCGCTCGCCGGTGAAAATTACCTTGTGCCTGCCGTATTTCGAGGTGAAGGCAGAGTGTTCGAGCAAATAGGCCTGCAGGCGTTCCAGATGCGGTTCGAACTCCTCATCCGTTGCGTACTTGTCCAAGTCGATGCCCAAGGCGGCGTTGATATCGTTTACATGGCAATCGAACTTGCCCTCGATACCGTTGAACTCATAGACCCTTAAATAAATGTAGCTCTGGTCAGGATTATGAGCGGTACCTAGTAGAGGCAGGCACAAAAGCACCAACAAAGCAAGTGTCCTAAATAGCTTCATTATCGTATTTTTAATGGCGCCGGTCGTTTCCATTGGTCGCCGGTCGCTTTTGAAAATTACCGTTTCTAAATCGCAATTCCGTAAATATGGCAAGATAACGGAATATTTATTGCAATTTAAATGATTTTTTCGTTGAACGAATCGTTAATATCGTTAGACAACTTATTTCTTATATTGCCAACCCAAAACCGATACGCTATCTTTATCCAATAGAATTTGGATTCCCCAACGCTTTCTGTGCAGGGTGCAATCGTAAGAAGGTAGTAGGTCGAACAAATAGCAATTTTATGAGCGATATAGACCTGAACGAGACATGCTTCTATGACAAAAGACAGTAACAAACACCTACCCTTGACTCAAAGCCAATTGTCATTGTGGGCTGGACAGCGTATGCACCCTGATATTCCGTTGAACAATGCGGCCTATACCTATGACATTGCCGGAGTGGTTGACAAACGGATTTTTCAAAAAGCTTTTCAGCAGGTTTTGGATACTACCGACGCCCTGAGGATGGTCTTCGGCGAAGAAAACGGAATAGCCTTTCAATCGGTACGCGCACCTTTCCGTTTCAATCTGGAAATCATTGATTTTAGTTCAGCTGCGAATGGGGATACCAAAGATAAGGTTGAGGAGGATGTTATAGAAGGATGGATTCAAAATCGCATTCAAAAGCCCTTGTTACCGGCCGACCGCATTTTCGATACCGTTTTGCTGAAAATTTCGGAAAGCCGCTACCTCTGGTACCTGAACATCGACCATCTGGTGACGGATGCCATATCGTTCAAGCTCATTTACGAAAGGATGGATTCCGTATACCGGAGTATTATCTCAGGAAGTACGGAAGAGTCGTTTCGCCCACCCGCTTACCTCGATTACATTCGTTTTGAAAAGGAGCAGGTAGACCATCCGGATGCCAGACCGCACAGGACGTACTGGAAAGAAAAAATGGCCGATCGGCCCGATGTTCCGAAACTGTACGGGATGCCGTTGGACCCTAACAGTACGGTTGCCCCGCGCATTGCGGTTGAACTGGGAAAAAAACGGATGCACCTTCTTAGGCAAATTGTTCAGGATCCCGAGGTGTGGAGCTTGAACCAAGACCTCACCGAGTTCAGCGTTTTCGCCACCCTATATTTTATCTTCCTGCACCGGGTATCCGGCCAACAGCGTTTGGCTATCGGGTCACCGGCACATAATCGCACCAGCCCCAATTTTCGGAAGACCGCCGGATTATTCCTGGAGGTGCTGCCGCTTTACTCCGAAATTACCGCCAATGATACGTTCAACACCGTTCTGGAACGGGTGCAAGAGGAAACCTTATCCTACCTACGCCACGTACGACCTGGAATGGCGTCTTCTGAAATAGGACAGAGTTTTAGCGCGGTGTTCAACTATATCAACGCCGATTTTCCGAATTTCAACGGATTTCCCACACAAACAAAATGGGTGCACAGCGGACATATGGATAGTTCGCACGCCATCCGCTGCCATATTTATGATTTTCAGTCGAACGGGAAACTTGAGGTCGCCTTTGATCTTAACCGGTCCGTTTTTTCCGAAGCCATCGCCGGTCGTGTGCCAGAACATTTTTTGAACCTCTTCGATGCTTTGCTCCAGGATAGGAATCTGCCGATCGGAAAGCCAGCACTGACCACGAATGCGGAAAGGGAAATGCTGTTAGGAACAAGTGGTTCTTCGGATGTGCCGGAAGGAGCTGGTTCGGAGAGTGTGGCAGTTGCGGCGGAAGTGGCTGGCGCGGAGGATGTAGCAGGTGCAGCGGGAGCGGCTAGTGCGGAAGGTGCAGCTAGCACAGCAGTTGCAGTGAGTGCGGTGGAAGTGGCCAGTTTGGAGGGTATGGCAGGTACTGCGAATAGAGCGGGAACGTTGAACAAAATAGAATCGGGCAAAAACAAAACTACGGGCGGGACCAGGTTATCGGATAAGGAAAAAAGGCCAACTGAAAATCGTCTTAGTATTCTGGAAGCTTTCGACCAACAGGCATCCCGCCGGCCGAATGCCGTCGCGCTGCAATGTGGTAGCGAGATTCTGACCTATGGCGGACTTCGGAAGCGGGCCGACCTTCTGGCGCGGTACCTCCGAGGCAAAGACATTGGTCCTGGCCACAAGGTCGCCTTGCATTTGAGTCGAAGTCCGGAATACCTTATCGGAATTTTGGGGGTATTGAAAACGGGAGCCGCCTTTATCCCCATTGCCACCGACCAGCCCTCCGAACGTGTGGATTATATGGTATCAAACTCGGCGTGTTCTTTGGTGCTCACTGCGCAAAGTTTCGAAGAAATTCCATCCGGGGAGCTTGCATCCGATTTGACCGAATCCGGCTTAATGGGATTCGACTCGTTTGCATCCGATTCGATGGTATCTGATCCGAAGGCGTTCAATTCGATGGCTTCCGACTTGAAGGACACGCCAAAATCGGATAGTACCGCCTACATTCTCTACACATCCGGCAGTACGGGCCATCCAAAGGGAGTTGCGGTATCGCACGCCGCGCTGAACAACTATATGTCTTGGGCCGGCAAGTACTATGAGGTCAACGAGACATCGTCCTTTCCGCTCTTTACTTCCATCGGTTTCGACCTGACCCTGACCTCTACCCTGCTTCCTCTTTTGAACGGAGGGCGTGTCATCATATATCCCGAAAAAAAGGATGGTCCCGATCTGGCCCTCATGCAGGTCATCGAAGACAATTTGGTCGATACCATCAAATTGACCCCCTCCCATTTGGCCCTGCTTCAAAATCGTGACTTGCATGCATCCTCCATTAAAATCATGATTATAGGTGGGGAGGACTTAAAATCCGGATTGGCGGAATCGATTGCCTCGGCCTTCCCAAAAGATGTAAAAATTTTCAACGAATACGGGCCTACCGAAGCCACTATCGGATGTATTGTCGGCCGGTTCGATTTGGTTCGGCATACCGGTACCTCCGTGCCCATCGGGAAACCGATTGACAATATGCAGGCTTTGGTGCTGGATTCCTATCTAAATCCGGTTCCCCAAGGCGTTGTTGGCGAACTGTACCTTAGCGGTGTAGGACTCGCCGAGGGTTATGTAGGCGACCCTAATTTGACCCAAGAAAAATTTTTGGATCATCCCTATAAAAAAAACACCAAAATGTACCGCACGGGAGATTTGGCCCGAATCAACGCGGATGGGGAATTCGAGTACCTTGGCCGTACCGACGATCAGATCAAACTCCGCGGCCATCGCATTGAACTCGCGGAAATCGAGTCGCTGCTGTCCAACTTTCCGGGCATCGACCAATGTGCCGTGGTCTTGGTGGACCAAAAGGAAAATGTACCTGAGAACGAGGTGGTCAACTGCCTCAGCTGCGGACTTCCATCGAATTATCCCAATACCGATTTCGACGGGAACGGTGTCTGCCATCTCTGCAGCGCATTCGAGGATTACAAGCATAAGGTCGAGCGATACTTTCAGACTGACGACGAGCTAGTGCGGATATTGACTTCGAAGCGGAGTAAAAGTCCCCACTACGATTGTATCTCCCTTTTGAGCGGCGGCAAGGACAGTACCTACGTGCTGGCCCGCCTGGTCAACATGGGGCTCAACGTCTTGGCCTTTACGCTGGACAACGGCTATATTTCCGATCAGGCCAAGGCCAACGTCGATCGTATCGTCGGCCAACTTGGCGTCGACCACGTCTATGGTGAAACGCCGCATATGAACGAAATTTTTGTCGACAGCCTACACCGGCACCATAATGTCTGCAACGGCTGCTTTAAAACCATTTATACCCTGAGCACGCAGATAGCGCTGGAGAAAAACATCCCCTTTATCGTCACCGGACTTTCCCGTGGCCAGTTTTTCGAGACCCGCCTGACCGAAGAGCTTTTTTGGGACGACGCTACCGGCAAAATCGACGACACCATCCTAGAAGCCCGCAAACTCTACCACCGCGAACCCGATGCCGTCAAGAATCTTTTGGACGTATCCGCCTTCGAGAGCGACACTATTTTTGAAAAGGTACAGTTTGTCGATTTCTATCGCTACAGCGATGTAAGCCTCGAGAAGATGCTGGAATATCTCAAGGACAAAGTAGGATGGGTTCGGCCTAGCGATACGGGCCGGTCGACCAATTGCCTAATCAATCAGGTCGGCATCTACGTCCATAAAAAAGAGGAAGGCTATAGCAATTATGCCTTTCCCTACAGTTGGGACGTTCGTCTGGGCCATAAAACGCGAGAGGAAAGCCTGGAGGAAATC
>JBAUIP010000556.1:0-7097 GCA_049683055.1 Pricia sp. | reverse complement strand
AACCCATCGTTCATACCAGCCTCTCCGGTGAGGGTGAACTGCATGCCAATTTCTTTAGAGTTTTCATGCTGTTCTTCTTTCAGTTGTATCTCCGAGGCCAATACCGGGTCCGTTGGGGCCAAGACAGCTGCCAGAAGCAGCGAAACCGGCCCGTTCAGGCCGAGAACGTAATAAGCCAACAAAAATACGGCAACCATGAACAACGGCATGGTGATTACTATGAGCGATAAGGGTCTTTTCCATTCATGCCATTTGTAGTGCGTCCCAATTTTAAGACCTGCGGTCATTAAACTGATAATTACGATAATTTCCGTAATGATTTTTGCGTTGTCCAAATCCCAAAGCGGGTCGGGCCAAGGCAAGGGGGCTTTTAGAAAGAACAGCACTATTCCCAAACATAATAATGGAATGATGTAAGTTATCTTGATTTTTTTGGTGTAGAGCGGAAGAAACGCAACCAAGGATATCGCCAACCCGATATATGTAATGGCGATAAAATAGGGCTGTAGGTTAAGAATAGATTCCATATCGGCTTATCTGGTCTGGAATTTCAAGGCAAACGCCAACACAAAAAACAGGTCCGGAACAAAGCTAGACCTCCTCATTATCGGCCGTCGGTAGTTCTTCTTCATCGTTCGTAACCATGACCACATCCTCGAAATCCATGGGTTTGCCCAAATAGGCAATCGTGCTTCCCTGTTCCACATCGACTTGGGTCAGGGTGTCAATCATCCTTATATAATCTTGCGCATCCTTTATAAAAAGAGGAATGACATCTTTATTGTCCCTGAGCATCTCGAGTATTTTTAGAAATCTTTTGTTATCATCTACCTCAATTTCCTGAATGGAGGGATACTCGCGTGCCACCTCGGTAAAACGGATATAATCGTGGGTATTGCTAAATACCTCATCTTTCTTGGATACGTCGTCATTAAGGGATTCTTCCGAGGTCATCAACCGGAAAGTGCCATTCTCGCCGAACTGTTTACCAAACCGGTTCATCGCGTGGCGATTGATTTCATCGTTACCCGTCATGGCGATCAGGTAGCCTACATCGCTCAACTCAATATTTTCAGTCAGATCATCATTATAGATATTGGCGTTGATGGCGTCGAGTCCGAGCTGCCTGGCTTTTTCAATATTTCCCCTGTTGCTGTCGACCAAAACGGTATGGCGCCCGTTCTTTTGTAAATAGGAGGCGATAAGCCGTGAAACCCGAGAGGCACCGACAATCATGATTCCCTCCGATTCCTGAAGTAGAACCCCGACCATTTTGGCGACCAAACGAGCCGTGGTGGCGTTCAACAAAACCGTGACGAGCACCACCCCGAAAACAAGGGGGGTTATGTATTCGGCGCCAGGCACTTCCATTTGAACGAGCTTAGTACCGAAAAGAGAGGCGATACCTGCGGCGACTATACCACGTGGGCCCACCCAGCTTATAAAAATTTTATCGTTGTTTTTTAGACTGCTGCCGGCCGTACTCAAAAAAACCCCTACCGGTCGGATAACGAATATGATAATCGCGAACAAAATGGCCGTTTTGTAGTTGGCGACCAGCATCAGATCTTCCAGACTTATATTGGCCGCAAGCAGTATAAACAAAATGGAAATCAACAATACACTGAGAGATTCCTTAAAATAGAGCAGTTCCTTCAGGTTGGGCAGGTCGCTATTGCCCAAATACATGCCCATGACCACTACTGCAAGCAGCCCCGACTCGTGGGCAAACAAATCGCTCAGCACAAAGACCAGGAGCACGAGCGAAAGTGATGCTACATTGAGCAGATAATGCGGTATGACCTTACGTTTCACCGCTTGATAGAGACCAAAACCGCCGGCAAGGCCGAAGGCGAAGCCGATTACGATTATTTTCGCAAATTCCAGTATGGCGTGGAGGGTATAGCTGGCATCGCCGCCGTGGCTATCGACACCCTGTTCTGTTGCCGTTTCTTCCAATCCGGTCGGGCCGCCGACCGTAATAAACCCAAATACCAAAACGGCCACTAGGGCACCTATCGGGTCGATCAATATTCCTTCCCATTTAAGAACTGCCGAAACATCTTTTTTGAGGGGAATATTTCTAAGTATGGGGGTTATAACCGTTGGACCGGTAACGATTATAAGGGCAGAAAATAAAAATGATATCTGCCAACTGAGCCCAAATATGTAGTGTGTGGCAATACCGGCCCCAAAAAATGTTATGATCGATCCCAAGCTGATCAGTTTTCCGATTGCCCCGCCCGTTTTTTTTACCTCGCCGGTCTTGAGGGTAAGGCCGCCTTCAAACAGGATGATACCGATGGCAAGGGAAACAAAATAGAACAGTCCCTCTCCCGGAAAAAAGCCGTGTTCTTGGTCCCAAATGGGTTGTATCCACTGACTTCCGTCTTCCGTGATCAAAGTTGAAATCGGACCTACGAAAAGCCCTATAAGAATAAGGGGCAATATGGCGGGCAGTTTGAGGCGCCAGGCAACCCACTGCGCAATGATTCCAAGGATGACTATTCCGGCCAGTTCGAGCATAAGTGCAAATTTTGCCGAAAATTACACCTTTTATTTTAGAATTCGTTTCATGCCTATGCCCCTAGGGTCACTTTTTCATCGGGCAAAAGGTTTTACTTTCTTTTCTGCCTAAAACAAGCGTCCGTTTGCTATTTTTGCGGGCGATGACCCTGTACCCAATAGAAACCGGAAATTTCAAGCTCGACGGCGGTGCCATGTTCGGCGTAGTGCCCAAGAGCCTGTGGCAGCGAACGAATCCGGCGGATGCCAATAACATGATCGATATGGCGGCCCGTTGCCTGCTTATCGAAGACGGCGATCGGCTGATCTTGATCGACTCGGGCATGGGCGACAAGCAGTCCGACAAGTTCTTTGGGTATTATTACCCTTGGGGCGATTTTTCGTTGGATGCGTCCCTCGCCCGACACGGGTTTCATAGGGACGATATTACCGACGTCTTTTTGACCCACCTACACTTTGACCACTGCGGCGGATGCATCCAATGGAACAAGGACCGTACAGGATACGAACCGGCCTTCAGGAACGCCATTTTCTGGACGAACGAAGCCCATTGGAAGTGGGCCACCCAACCTAATGCACGGGAAAAAGCGTCATTTTTAGAGGAAAATCTTTTGCCCATGCAGGAAAGCGGGCAGCTAAAGTTCTGTTCCCGACCTTCGGAGGTAGCGGAAGCCAATCCGGAAGGGAAGTCCCGTTTCATCGAGCGATCGGAGCTTGGTTTCGGGATGTTGTTCGTCGATGGCCATACCGACAAGCAAATGCTTCCCTACCTCGATTACAAGGGTAAAAAATTGGTTTTCGTTGCCGATTTGCTTCCGACCGTAGGCCATATTCCCATTCCCTACGTCATGGGCTTCGACACGCGACCGCTATTGACCCTGAAAGAAAAGGCCCTTTTTTTGGATGAGGCGGTCGAGCATGGCTACTACCTGTTTTTTGAGCACGATGCCCATAACGAAATCGGTACCTTGCAACGTACGGAAAAGGGCGTGCGGCTAGAGGAAACCTATACTTTTGAGTCCCTTTTTCTATGACATGGCCAAGAGACCTTACCGGTTTAAGCAACCTTATCATCTAACATTTACCGTCATTCGCTATGCTTGTTCGTTGTGTCGTTTTATTTTTGGCCGCCATGGCATTCTCCTGCAAATCCCACACCATACAATCCAGCGACTTGCTGTCCGAAAACGCGTTTACCGAGGGCATCGAAGGTCCGGCCGTCGACGCCGAGGGTAACCTCTATGCCGTCAATTTTAGGGAAGAAGGTACGGTGGGAATCGTATACGAAAACGGCGAGGCCGAGGTATTCCTAAGGCTTCCGGGCGAAAGTGTAGGCAACGGCATCCGGTTTGACCAAAACGGCGACATGTATATAGCGGACTATGTTGGCCACAATGTTTTGCGGGTCGAAAAAGGAAGTCGCGAAGCCGAGGTTTGGGCGCACCGTCCCGATATGAGCCAGCCCAACGATTTGGCCATTGCCCCCAACGGCACCATTTATCTCAGCGATCCCAATTGGGCGGAAGGCACCGGTCGGCTATGGATGGTCGGTGTATCCCAAGAAATTATCCTTTTAGAAGACGACATGGGTACTACGAACGGCATCGAGGTGAGTCCGGACGGCACCAAGCTCTACGCTAACGAATCGGTACAGCGCAAAGTCTGGCAGTACGACCTCGCAACGGATGGGGGCATATACAACAAAACCTTATTCCTCACCTTCGACGATTTCGGATTGGACGGGATGCGCTGCGATATGGCAGGAAATTTGTACATTACCCGCTACGAGAAAGGTACGGTGGCCATAGCATCCCCCGATAAAAAAATCATAAAAGAGATACATTTGAAGGGTAAAAAGCCGTCAAACCTTACCTTTGGGGGCCCTAACGGCAAAACATGCTTCGTCACCATGGCGGACCGTGGTTGTTTCGAGACGTTCGAAGCGATAAGTCCGGGGGCTTTTTACACACGAATACATTAAAACCGAAATATCCGAACGAAAGAGTAGGCTGCTTGTCCTCGATCTGTTTCACTTTCAAATCTATAGACATCAAAATCTTCACTTTAATAACTTCATTTTTTACCATGACACGACGATTCCCAAAATTTTTAATCGGCCTTTCGGCCTCCGTTTTATTAATGGGCTGCGGCGCGACCGCCTTGGTCTCCACTCCCATTGAAAATATCGACAGCACTCCCCTCAAGGTCTCCGATCTGACCGAAACCGAAAAGGAGCGTTGGGGCCATCTGGACCTAGTTGCCGATACCATCCCCGGGATGAGCGTGGACAAGGCCTACGAAGAGATTATAAAGAACAAAAAGGGAGATATGGTCATCGTGGCGGTTCTTGATTCCGGTATCGACCTGAAACATGAAGATCTGGACGAAGTGCTCTGGACGAACAAGGACGAAAAACCCGGAAATGGCAAGGATGATGATAACAATGGCTATGTCGACGATATTCACGGATATAACTTTTTGGGCGATTCGTACAACGAACAGCTAGAAGCCGCACGTATCGTGAAACAAAAATTGGGGGATGCCGAAATGCAGGCCAAAGCCAAGGCATTGGTAGAGAAAAAATACGCCGAGGCCCAACAGCAGAAACAACAGTACGAGCAAATACAGCAGGCGGTCAAAAGTGCCGATGCCGCCGTAAAAAAGGAGCTGGGTAAGGATAGCTACACCAAAAAAGACCTGGCGGGCATCAAAACGGAAGATGCGGCCATGCAACAGAACGTCGGTATTTTGACCCAGATGTTGACCTACGAGGACAGTATCGAAGATGTGCTGGAGCAGGTCGAAAAAGGCATCGAATATTTCAACGATCAAGTGGCATACAATTATAATGTCGATTTCGAAGGACGCACGAAGGTGGGCGACAACCCCTACGACCTGAACGATTTGGGCTATGGTGACGGTAACCCCCAGAGCCGGGTCGAAGGCGAGAGCCACGGCACCCATGTGGCCGGTATCATCGCCGCCGAACGCAACAACGGCAAAGGGGCCGACGGGGTGGCCAACAATGTGGAAATCATGGCCATTAGGGCCGTACCCAACGGGGACGAATACGATAAGGATATCGCTCTAGGTATCCGCTATGCGGTCGACAACGGGGCGCAGATCGTTAACTGCAGTTTCGGGAAATCTTTTTCACCGAACGCGCAATGGGTCTACGATGCCATAAAGTATGCTGCCGAGAATGACGTATTGATCGTTCATGCCGCGGGTAACGACGGACTGGATCTGGACAACTCCGATAATGCGAGCTTTCCGAACGATAATCAGGGCTCTAGCAACGAAATCGCAGATAATGTCATCGAGGTCGGTGCACTAGATCCGGCCTATGGTTCGGAAATGGTGGCCGCCTTTTCGAATTATGGCAACAACAATGTGGATGTTTTCGCCCCGGGCGGGGAAATTTATTCCTCCGTACCCGGAAACGAGTACGAATTCAACGGCGGGACTTCGATGGCCGCACCTGCGGTAGCGGGCGTTGCGGCTCTGATCCGCTCGCAGTACCCGAAACTGACCGCGCCACAGGTCAAGCACATCATCATGGAATCGGGCCTAGCGCCACAGGCCAAGGTCATTTTAGGGGGAGATACCTCCAAAACGGCTACTTTGGACCAGGTTTCGAAGTCGGGCAAAATTGCCAATGCCTATAATGCGCTGATTATGGCGAGCAAGGTGGCTGCGGGAGATATTACCTTGTAACCCGCTTTTTAAAACCAAACAGTATAAAATGAAGTTTTTTTATATAATTATAATACTGGTCGGCTTTTCGACTGGCTCTTACGCCCAAAACACTTCCTATTGGCAGCAGCATGTTGATTACGCCATGGAGGTAAATATCAACGTGGAGAACTATCAGTACACGGGTACCCAAAAGTTAGTCTACACCAATAATTCGCCGGATACCCTGAACCGGGTGTTCTACCACTTATATTTCAACGCCTTCCAGCCCGGAAGCGAGATGGATATTCGCTTGCAGACCATCAAGGATCCCGATAAGCGTATGACCGATGAAGATAATAGCCGAATCGCTTCCTTATCGGAAGGTGAAATGGGCTATTTGCACGCTACTTCGTTATTGCAAGACGACCAGAAGGTAGAATTGGAGGAAGAAGGTACCGTTCTCGTGGTCAATTTGGCAAAACCTATCCCTCCCGGCGGGAAAACGACTTTTGACATGGTATTCCGCGGGCAGGTACCTTTACAGATTCGACGTTCCGGGCGGAATAGCGAGGAAGGGGTCGCGCTATCCATGAGCCAGTGGTATCCAAAGCTGGCGGAATACGATTTCGAGGGATGGCATGCCGATCCGTATATTGCCCGGGAATTTCACGGGGTTTGGGGCGATTTCGATGTTAAGTTGACTATTGACAAAGACTATGTGGTCGGCGCAAGCGGATACCTTCAGAATCCACAGGAAATCGGTCACGGGTACGAAGCCCCGGATAGCAAGGTCAAGCGTCCTAAGGGCAAAACGCTGACCTGGCATTTCAAGGCGCCCCAAGTGCATGATTTTACCTGGGCGGCCGACCCGGAATACTTGCACGATACCTTAC